>CALCGM010000176.1 GCA_937900985.1 uncultured Planctomycetaceae bacterium
GACGACGCGCCCGCGCCGCCGGCGCCGCCGCCAGCACTCGAGTTGGCAGGCGGCGTCCCGACTCCGCCGGCTCCGCCGCCGCCGGCGGCCGGGTAGTTGGGAGCAGCGAAGATGCTGCTGGTGGTGGTGCCGCCGTTGTTGCCCTGGCCGGATGTCGCGGAACCGCCGGTGCCACTACTCTCCGAGCCGCCGCCCCCTGAGCCGCCGGCGGCGCCGGCGTTGTTGCCTGTGCCGCCTGAATTGGAGCCACCGCCACCGCCGCCGATGGCCGTCAGTCCGACCGCAGAGCTGTTGCCGCCTTTACCTCCGCGGGAAGCGCTGAGGGGCTGGCCGCCGACGCCAACGGTGATCGTGTTGCTGGCGTTTGAAACCCGCAAGGTCGATCCTTGAAGCAGGCCGCCGGCGCCCCCGCCGCCACCCGTGCCGTTGCCGCCGGCCCCGCCGCCGGCCACGATGAGGTAGTCCACGAAGAAGCCGAGGTCGAAGGTGGTGTCGCCGGAGAGGGTGTAGGCCGTCGAGATCGAGTTCGAGCCGCTCGTGCCGTCGAGGGTGACGGTCGTCTGGGCGTGGGCGGTCGCGGCGGCGAACGCGGTGGCGATCGCGGCAGCGGCGACGGCGGCGAGGAACGAGCTGGCCAGGCGGCGGGCGGGAAGGGAGATCGTCATGGCGGCGGCTTCTAAATCGGCTGGGGTTTCGGCGTCCGTCAGGCCGGGAAAGCCCCGGCTCGGCGGTGTCGCGGCGGGGTTGCCGCTGCGACGACCCGAATAACCCGCAAATCCTGCGCCAAAAAACAGCGCGGCGCCCCCTCGCCAAGCGAGCGCCTACCCGAAAAACGCGGGGCGATCGGTGGAGATGCAGGCCGCTCCCCCAAGAAAAAGGAAGCGTTCACACGCACCCCTCTCAAGGGGTGGCGCAGATCGCTCCACCAGGTGGGGCAAAACGTATAACGCGCCGCGACTAATTCGGCCCAAAAGTGGAGCGATTCGCTCCATAGTCGCGCAAGGGGACGCCCTCGCGAGGGATGCTTCAAAACCACCTCGAGCAAGGCGGGCCTCACGCCTCAAACGCAACCTGAGCAACAGGCCCTGCGAGCTGCACCAAGCGGTCTCCGCAGGGCGTCCTCATGCGACTGTGCAGCGGCGCAGGGCAGAGACGACACTGCTGCCAGCGATGGCGGACGGCACCGCGGTCAAAGGCTTGGGCACGCGGGCCACCGTCACCGATTCACTACTCAGGTCAGATGACGTTCGATGTCCATACTGCCGTGAAAGACGCCGAGCACCACAACCCGCGTCTCGTCGTCAATGAGGTATGCGATCCGGTAATGACCGTAGGACGTTTCGCGAACTTCACGGTCTGCAATCGGCTCATACCTTTGGCCCAGTCGAGCATGCTTGCGGAGGATTTCGACCTTCGCGCAAATGCCTTCGACCACACTTACAGCCGCACGAGGGTTGTCGTTGGCGATGTACTCATGGATTTCTTGCAGACAGCGGAGCGACTCTGAAGTCCACGTTAACGTTGCCACGACTTTACTGCCTCGACGACCTCCTCGGTAGTATGGAGCCGACCAACGACCGCGTCCTGGATGCCCCGCTCGATCATCCTGGCAAACGCGAGTTCCTTGAGGATCTCGTCGTAGGTGCTGTCGTCCGGCTGCCGCACGATGATATCGATCATTGTTGCCTTTGTTGGGCTCATATCTCGCTCCTCTCGAACAGCACCAAACTGCACGTCAGTATAGCACCTCGGCAACTATGTCAATCGTGCTGCAGCACCGCGGTCAAACTTTCAGGGCCGCGGTGCGGCGCCGGCGGGCGGCCGCTATCGCGTACGGATGCCGAGCGCCCGCGTGAGTGTCGCGTGGATTCGCCGAAGCATCTCCGGCGAGACCGACGCGAAACGATTGACGACCAGCGACTGGGCCAGAGTGTAGATCTTGTCCGCCCGAATGGTCCCGGGCCGATTGAGTCGGCCGGCCCGGAGGTCATGCTCCGTGATCCTCAGCGACCAAGGAGTCTGCTGTGGGTTTGATGTCATCGCGACCACGAGGATGTCCGGGCTCTCATCGTTGTATTCGTCCGACGACACAACAACGACGGGGCGGCGTTTCCGACTCGATAAATCGGTGAACGGTACGGGGATCAGGACGATGTCACCCTGCCGGGGCTTCATTCCAGTCCTCGTCATCGAGAGGATTGTCCCAAAACTCGAGGCTGGTGGTGGCAGCGGCGGTCAGATCTGTGAACTCCTCCGCCTCGGGAAGCACGAAGATGGTCAGCCGCTGCCCGGGCCGAAAGGGGCCGGTGAGCTCAACGCGGCCATGGGCGTCGGCAGTCACGTCGTAGTGCATGGCGGACTGCGGCGGTCTGTGTTCTGTTGCCATACGCTTCACCTTACCGTGCGTGCTGGAAGACGCCTTCATCGTAACTGATTCCCAGCTTCGACATCCGGCCCGGTTTGGGGTGCCACCCCACGCACGCACTCACGCCGCGGTGCCTGACCGCCTCCCGCCGCCAGCCCCGAGGTGAACGCGGTGGCGATGGCTAGCAGCAGCTTGCCGCTACTCAATTTCTTCAGGTTCGCCGAGGGCGTTTCCCACAACGCCATCGGTGAGGTGATACCTGAGGCCGCATGCGTCCATGAGCGCCCGAAACTTTTCGAGCGTTGTGCGGAAGGCCTCAACGGAAAAGATCGGCCACCAGGCGGTCAATCCACTCACAGACTTGCGGCTCGGCCGCGTACATTTGCCGCCACACAAGCAACTTCACCACTCCAGCATCAAGGGGCTCCGACGCACCGCTTGCCTGATGCTCGGCACGAATCTGCCTGGCCAAACATTCCCGGGCCCAGTTGAAGAGCGCCTGCCCGCGGGCCAGCCGCTCGGACGGCGACATCGCATCAATCGCATCGCGCGTCGGTGGCGGGCATAGACTCGGGACCTGGCAGTGGCATTTGAGCCTAATGGCAGCCACAACCGTTTCGCAAGGTACGGGCGAACTGCCGCCAGGTGCATCGGTTCGGCCAATCGCTCACGCCGCGGTGCGGCGACGGCGGGCGGCGATGGCGAGCATCACATAGGTCGAGGGCTCAGGCACGGCGGTGACCGTCACCGCCCGGCTCGTCAGCGAGCCCGTGCCGGAAATGTCACCGGCGATCGTGATCGCATACGCCTCGTGACGGGGCGCTTTGCCAGGCCAACGAAAAACCTCATTGAGGATTGCCAGCCTCGGCCCGTATTACCTTCGGCCGGGCATGTCGCGTGGCCACGGACGGGGCTGGATCGCCGCGGCCGGCTGAAACGCCCTCCTCCAGAAACGGTGCTCCACACGATGGATTCCTTCCACCTGACTTGCCTGATCGTGGATCAAGAGCGGATGTTTCTCGACCTGCTCTCAAGCATGCTTTCCCTCCGCGGGGGCCTGCGGGTGGTGGCCGAGGAGGCCTCGGCGAGCGGCGTCCGCACCGCCATCGAAGACCATCGACCCGACATCCTGATCCTCGGCCTCCCAATGCCTGAGGACTTCGCGGACGAGACCGTGGCCACCTTCCATAAGATCACGCCGAGCGGCCACACGATCGTGATCACCAGCCGCGGCAACACCGAGGCCCTGCCCAACGAGCTGAGCCGCCGAAGCCCCACGGTGCTCAATCGCAGCTCGTCGTTTGCCAGGCTCCGCCGGGCTGTGGATCGCGTGCTCGGCAAGTTTGCTCCCCCTCACCCCAAGCACGACGAGAGCTACGCCGAGAAGCCCCTCTCTGCCCGCGAGGCTGAGATCTTCACGTATATCGGCGAAGGGATGACCAACCGCGAGATCGCCTCCAAGCTCGACCTCTCCGTGCACACCGTGCAGGCCCACCGTCGGCGGATCTCGGTGAAGCTCGGCACCCGCCGCAAGGAGCTTTCCCACCGGGCCATTGCCGCCCGCGGAATGTTTCTCGACCCGGTGGGCTGACCGCAGCCGGCTGCAGCAATCAGCGAGGCAGCTCCTCCCCAGCAGCACCGGCTGGCTAACCGCCTCCCTTGCGGATGTCGTTGACGATCGTCTTCGCCGACCCCACCAAAGGGTCCACATCGTTGGTGCGGCCCTGCTGCTCTCGCCAGGGCTCCAGCAGGCCGATCTGCCGCTCCAGCAGCGACACGGCGGCCTCTGTCTCTCCGGAAACGAGATGCAGCGTGCCCCGGTCGTAAAGGGCCCGCCCGAGCAGCATGGCGTAGTCGAAGACGGCTGGCTGGGCCGCAACCAGCTGCTCGCCGATGGTGATCGCCTCGTCGAGCGGAGCCGCCGCGGCAGAGGGCTGCCCGAGCTGCCGAAAGAGCATCGCGAGCATCAGGTCGGCATCGATCAGCTCGGTGTGCAGCCGGCTGATCGACTGCTCCTCCTCGATGGCGGCATGACACAGATCCCGCCGCTGCTGAGCGATCGCCACCGCATCATCGAGCCTTCCCTCGTCGCGGGCAATGTTGACCTGCTGAGTGAGGCCGTTGCTCAGCGATGTGGTGAACTCGTCTTGATGCTCGTCAAACCGCTCCAGGGCCTCGGAGGAAACCTGCACGAGCCGGTCGATCTTCTCGCGGCGGGCCTCGGTGCGGCCGGCGGCGTAGTCGGAGAGCTGCGCGTTGTAGAGCGAGTGGACCTCCTGCACTGCGAGATCGGCGTTGTCGGGCTGTTGCCGCCGCAGTTCCGCAAGCTCCGCAAGCGCGGCTTCGATCAGGCGGCTTCCTTCCTCGGGCTGCTGCTGTTCATGCAGGAAGATACCCAGGTGGAGCCTGGTGTCGATCAGGTCGCGCTCGCGGCGTGGAAATCCCTCGGGAGCCGCTTCCAACAGTGCAATCGCTTCCCGCGAGGAGGCGATCGCCTAATCTGGACGACGGAGGTGGTAGAGGCAATGCCGCAGGAGGTAGTGGCCGCTCAGCCGGGCCCGCAGGATCTCGGGGTCGCCAGGGCTCCGCTTTTCGATCGCCGCGAGCGTGGCCAGCTCACGGCGGTAGCAGTCCAGAGCGTCTTCGTAGTCCCCCACACCGTAGAAGAGCTCCGCAACACGGCGGAAGCCGCTGGCCCGAAACCTCAGGCCCGCCAGCGGATCCGAGCCCAGCGGCCACCGCTCCAACTCTTCGACAACCTGCTGGAGATAGGCCTGATCGCCCGCATCGAGCGGCTCTCCCCGCAGCAGCATCCGCTTGATCGACGCGCCGGTCAGCCGCTCCATCGAACGCCCGGCAAGCGCCATCGCTTCGTCGGCAATGTCGCGACTGCGACGAATCTCGGCGTTGGCTCGCGTGAGCTCCATCACGTGATACGCCACGCCCGTTGCAGCGAGCACCAGCATCATGGCGGCGAGCCCCGCGAGCGTGGCCGTCACCGGACGCCGACGGGCCCATTTCGCCAGCTGCTCCATTTGAGAAATCGGCCGAGCGATCACCGGCTTCCCGGCAAGAAAGCGTTCGAGATCGTCGGCCAGTTCGCCTGCTGAGCGGTAGCGGCGGGCCGGCGACGTGTGCAGACACTTCAAGACGATCGTGCGGAGGTCTGCGGGGGCCTGCCGGTCGAGCAATGCCGGCTCGCAGAGCTCGCCACGGCTGGCACACTGCATCGTGGCGGTGGCGGTGGCCGCGGCGTAGGGCGGCGTGCCGGTGAGCATTGCATAGAGCACTGCGCCGAGGCCATGCACGTCGGTGGCGGCGCTGACCTCGCCCAAGGAGGGATCGAGCCCGGTCTGCTCCGGGGCCATGAAGCCCGGGGTGCCGAGCACGGTGGTCGTCTGCGTCAGCTGCTGCGAGGTGTCTTCGGTGCGGGCCAGGCCGAAGTCGATCAGGATCGGGGTGGGAGGTTCGGTCTTGGTGGAGAGCAGGATGTTGTCGGGCTTGAGATCCCGGTGAATCACACCGTAGGCGTGCACCCGCTCCAGGCCGCGGGCGAGATCACGAGCAATCCCGGCAGCCTGCCGCGGCGGGAGCGGCCCGTCGGTCTCGAGCCGCTTCTGCAGGCTCGGCCCCGCGATCCAGCTCATCACCAGATACGGCAGCCCATCGACCTCGCCGGCGGCGTGCACCGCGACGATGTTGGGATGCTCAATCCGTGCACAGAGGTGCGACTCCCGCCGAGCACGGGCCCTGGCTGAGTCGGAAAGCAGCCCGGCATCGCGAAGCACCTTGACCGCCACCGTCCGCCCGAGGGTGACGTCGCGACCGCGGTAGACCACCCCCATCCCGCCGCTGGCCACGGGCTCAAGCTCCTCGATGCCGGGAATCCGCGGAATCGCTGTGGGAATCGCCGCGGTGCCGTTGCCGCTCCCGCTGCCCGCGGGCGGACGCTGCGGAAGCCGACGGAGAAGCTCGGCCACCCGGGGATCACCTGCAGCTCCGCTCGCCACGGTCGCAGGACGGTCGCTCGCCACCCGCTCCCCCAGCGTCCAGTGCGCGCTGAGCCGATCGACGGCCGCGAGGCAGGCAGGGCAGTCGCGAAGATGGGCATCCAGCACGGCCACCGCGGCGTTCTCAAGCTGTCCGTTGAGAAAGGCTTCCCACTGCGCCTCGTCAGGGCATGCCAGACCGGCCGTTTCCTCGCGATCAATCATCGCTGACCCTCCTCGGCCTGGCCGCCCTCCAGCCGCCGGACCGTTTCGTGAATCATCTTCTGCACGTTGCACCGCGACATATAGGCCAGCCCCACACTGATCCCGAGGGCTTCGGCCACCTCAGCCCCGCTGCGGGCTTCGAGGGCCAGCATCCGAAATGCCGCCCAGGTGCGGGGCTGCACCCGTGCCTCCACCTCACCCGCTGCCAGCTCAAAGATCTCCATGTCGTAGGCGGCCTCAATCCGGGCCACCAGATCTTCGCGGGCTGGCAGCGAGGCGAAGATCGCCTGAAAGGCATCGCTGCCTGGCACGGGCTTCTCGTCGTGCACCCGCCGCGTGCGGTCGGCGAGCGCCGAGACCACAATCCGCCGTAGGTAGGCTCGAAACCGCTGCGACGGGTCGTAGCGAAACTTCGCCGCCTGCTTCCAGAAGCGAACGAGCACCTCCTGCGACACGTCGGAGGCATCGGCGTCTTGCAGCCCGTGAGCCAGGCACCAGCCGATCACATGCCCGCCATAGATCCGCACAAACTCCCCCCATGCCTCAGCGTTCTCGGGCTCCTCATGCAGCCGGGCGAGCAGCGATCCACGGGTCAGCAGTGTCGAGTTCATGGCAGGGGCCAAGTATACCCCCGCCACGCGCGGCCACGGTTGACGCGTGCCGGGAGCAGCCGAGAATCCAGAGGGAAACGACACCTTGTCTTGAGGAGCCACGCATGACCAGCCCGGCCTTCCGCACCGAAACCGACAGCATGGGAGCCGTGCAGGTTCCCGCCGACCGCTACTGGGGTGCCCAGACGGAGCGTTCGCGGGACAACTTCAAGATCGGCGTGGAACGCTACCGCTGGGGCCGCTCGATCATCCGCAGCCTGGGGATCCTCAAGAAGGCTGCCGCGATCGCCAACGGTTCGCTCGGCCAGCTGCCCGAAGAGACGGTCGCCCTGATTACGCAGGCGGCCGACGAGGTGATCGCCGGCACGCTCGACGACCACTTCCCCCTGGTGGTGTTTCAGACCGGCAGCGGCACGCAGTCCAACATGAACGCCAACGAGGTGATCTCCAACCGGGCGATTCAAATCGCCGGCGGCGAGATGGGCTCCAAGACGCCGGTGCATCCCAACGACCATGTCAACCGCGGCCAGTCGTCGAACGACACCTTCCCCACCGCCATGCACATCGCCGCGGTAGAGCGGATTGATGGCCGGCTGCTGCCGGCGGTCCGCGAGCTGCGGGATCTCTTTGCCAGCCTGGAGGCGACGTATGCCGACGTGGTGAAGATCGGCCGCACCCACCTGCAAGACGCCACGCCGATCACCCTCGGCCAGGAAATCTCCGGCTGGCGGGCCCAGCTCGATGAGCGGATCGAGGTGATCGAGCGGTCGCTCGGCGGGCTCTACGAGCTGGCAATCGGCGGCACCGCCGTGGGCACCGGCCTCAACGCCCATCCGGAGTTTGGCGATCGAGCCGCAGCAGAGATCGCCGCGGAGACCGGGCATCCGTTTGTGTCGGCGGCCAACAAGTTTGCGGCGCTCTCGGCGCACGACGCGCTGGTCGACGCCAGCGCCGCCCTGCGAACCCTCGCCGGCGCCCTGCTGAAGATTGCCAACGACGTCCGCTGGCTGGCCAGCGGCCCTCGCTGCGGCATCGGTGAGATCACGATTCCCGAAAACGAGCCTGGCAGCTCGATCATGCCGGGCAAGGTCAACCCGACGCAGTGTGAGGCGATGACGATGGTCTGCGCCCAGGTGTTTGGCAACGACGCCGCCGTCGCCTTCGCTGGCAGCCAGGGCAACTTCCAGCTCAACGTCTACAAGCCGGTGATGGTGCACAACGTGCTGGAGAGCGCGGAGCTGCTCGCCGACGCCTGCGACTCCTTCCGGCTGCACTGCGGCGTGGGCATCAAGCCCAACCTGCCGCGGATCGAGCACCATCTGAATGACTCGCTGATGCTCGTCACAGCCCTCAACACCCACATCGGCTACGAGAACGCGGCCAAGATCGCCAAGAAGGCCCACACAGAAGGCACGACGCTCAAAGAAGCGGCGGTGGCCAGTGGCCTCGTGACCGCCGACGACTACGACCGCTGGGTCGTGCCGGTGGAGATGACCGGGCCGCTGGCGACGTAGCGGCTCCTACCGCAGGTGCGACGTGCCAGGAGCCCGCACCGTCGCTGGTGGGTCGGCGGCCTCGGGGCCGAGAGCGATCGCCAGCCAGCCATCCGTCGCCTCCGCCTGGCAGACATCGAGGTCGGCCAGCCGGGGATCGCTGGCAAGCTTCTCAGGGACCAGCGGGATCGGCCGCTCCTTCGGGAAGATTTTGCCAAACACCGTTCGCAGGGCGATGGCAAACCGGCCCCGCTGGCCCTCGCCGCCGATGCGAATCGGCCCGTCCCGCTCAAGCACCACCTGCGGACCCTCGGCCACGAGACGGTAGCTCACGCCCGCCTCCACGTCATACCAGTCGCGGCGGCCAGACTCGATGGAGTCGATCCGCACAGTCACGTGCACGAGCCCGTCCTGGCACTCCACCCGGATCGGCTGCTCCTGCTCAAAGCCGATCACCACGTTGTCGGGCAGGTCGTCGGGAATCGTGACCTCCTGGCCAAGCCGCTCCCCCACATGCTGATAGAGCTCAGCCAGCGGAAACACGCGGCCGGCGACCTCCAAGCGATCAAAGGCGTTGTTGAGACAGGTGGCGTGCACCTGCACGCTCAGCTCGGCGTCGGCTGGAACCCGCGGCCTCGGCGTGTGGCCAGCAAGCTGCCCCTCGCCGGCGAGGCGAAGCCGCACCGTGGCCATCTCGTCGGTGGTCTGCATCGCCACTGCCGCTGGCTCCAGCCCCAGCTCGACCAGCGGCCGCCACAGCTTTTCGCTCACCCGACGCTCGAGATCCGCCAGCTGCGGCTCCGACTGGGTGTCGACGTCGCGGCAGGCCTGCCTGATCACCTTGCGGGCCGCCTCACGATTGGCCTCGGGCAGCGCCGACTGCTGCTGGCTGCGGGCAATCGTTCGCACCAGCGAGCCCATCAAAGGAATGTTGTCGAAGCTCGTCTGCATCCCTGACACCCGCGAGCGGTTTGAGGCCACCGCGCGGGCATCCCCCACGAGCAGCCCTTCGCTGCAGATCTTGACCGGCTTGCGAACGGTAAACGTGCTGGTGGAGTTGCCGTTGACGAGCACCGGGCCGGCGTCTGTGACGGTGCGGGAAAACACGTCGCCCTGCACCTCGACATCGAGCCGCACGTCGTGTGGATCGGGCACAAACACCACCCGCGTGCTCCGCTTGAGCACCCGATTGCCCCGCACGTCGCGGCCGAGAATCGTTTCCACAACGGGGCCCCGCTCCACCACCGGCTCGGGCATCAGCCGATCGGCAAACGCAGCCGTGGCGGAGATCCGCAGGTTGGGCGCGAGGTAGTGGTCGTGAAAGGCCTTGCACAGGCCATCCATCCCAGCCACGTTGTGAACGGCGAGCTGGTCCATTCTCCGCCGCGTTTCCGTAGCGGCCGCCACGGTGGGGTCGGCCTCGAATCGCTCGATGCAGGCAAGCAGGGCATAAACATCGCTCGCAGCGGCAGGCTCGCTCGCGGCTCGCACCCCGCCGTTTCCGACACCGCCGCAGCAGACATCCGCCGCAGCCTGCCAGAGGTCGACGCGCCGGGCCACCGCAAAGGCTGCCCGACGGGTCTGTGATGCACGCTCCGCGTCTGGATCCTTATCGGCAGCCCGCATGCCATCCACCGCGAGCTCGGCCAGGGCATCGATCGCGGCCTGCGTGCCCGGATCGTCAGGTCCGTCGGTGGCCACGGCCGCATCAAGGCCGGTGAGCATGGCACGGGCCCACGCTTCGCTTGCCTCACCACACGCCTCTGCATGGTCGAGAAGCCGATCCCGCAGATCACAGGGCTCGATCCACGGTTCGCCAGCAGGGCGACTCGGGCGAATCACCTCCTGCGAATCGACAAGCACGATCGACGCGGTCGAGGCGTCGTCGGTGGCCACGGCGAGCCGCAGCATCGACCTGTCTTCGGCTGCCAGGGCCGGACGGGCTCTCCGCCCCTGTGCCGCGGCGTCGGTGGTTGCCGGGCTCCGGCGGCTGCGGAGCCGCGACGCCGTCTCACGGGGATCACCCACCGGCGAAGGCTCCACCGAGCCCGCGTCGACGTTGGCCGTGTCGGCATCGAGCAGGCCAAAGGTTGCCTGCTGCTCGGCGGCTCCCTCTGAGGAAACGAGCACCGCCGCAGAGGCCAACAGCCCGGCTGCAAAAGAGACGACAAAAACGCTTCGTGCTTTCGTAGCAGGCATGCAGATCCGCCAAAGAGACGCCACCGACTGTTCCCCGTGAAGAGAAAATCGTCTGCATGGCGGGCGAAAATCGATGGCGGCAAAGCGGGGCCGTCAGGGTTTCCCCAGGGAGAGAAAGCCTGGGAAACCAGGAAAACTCTGCGGCCGCACAGCTGGTGCAACCGAACCAACGGCACAACAACGCCGCAGGCGGCAGCTGCTAGCTCGACACCAGCAGGCCCTGCCGAGGCCGCTCAATCGTTGCCGTCCAGGCGTCGATCAGCATGCCGAGGTTGGCGTTGCGATCGATGGTTTCCAGGGCCTCAAGCGTGTGGCGAAGATGCGTGTCGGCCTGCTCGCAGGTGCCCCCCGCCCGCAGCCAGGCAGCAGCGGCCCGCGCGAGCAGCGGATCGCCCGGCTCAAGCCCCGTGGCCGCCAGCCGCAGCCCGGCACGGTAGAAGTCGATCGCCAGCTCCAGAGCAAGCTTGAGCCTGGGCCGTCGCCGGGCCGCCTCCTTGCCGGCAGCCTCCATGACGGCGGTGATCTCGCGGCCGGCCTCCACGCCATGGAACGGCCGGGCTGCCAAGAGCCCAACGAGCGTGCGACGAAATGCCACCACGCCTGCATCAACGAGCAGCCGGCCCCGGGCCAGACTGCCAGCGGCCGCTGAGGCCGCCTCCCGGCGGCTCTCTCCATCGCCAAGCCCCTCAGCGGCGAGCACCTCTGCAATCACCGCCGCCGGCAGCGGCCGAAACCGCACCACCTTGCATCGCGAACGGATCGTCGGCAGCTGCCGCTCCAGGGCCGTGCCCACGAGGATCAGCACGGACGCGTCTGGCGGCTCTTCGAGTGTCTTGAGCAGGCAGTTGGCCCCCTCCTCGGAGATCGCATCGGCATCGAGAATGATCGCCACCTTCCGCTGGCCGATCGCTGGCCGCAGCAGGATGCGCCAGCAGAGGCCCTCCCGCATGCGGTGCTCCGGCGTGCCGATGAAGGTCTCGATGGGGATCGTGGCCCGCTCCTCCGGCTTGGCCACGATGTCGATGTCGGGATGGCTGTCGGCCGCCGCCTGGATGCATGAGCTGCAGCGGCCACAGGCCGTAAAGTCGTCTCCGGGCGACTCGCAGGTGAGCACCCGTGCCAGCCGTTTGGCGAAGGTCGCCTTGCCCACGCCCTCATCGCCGATGAAGAGGTAGGCCCCCGCCACGCGGCCGCGGGCTGCCGCCCGGGCAAACCCCGCCACCACGTCGTCGTGCCCTTGGATGCCTTCCCAGGCCATCGGCTTCACTCCTGCGGTTGGGCGGTGGTGGTTGCGGGGGTCGTCGACGCGGCTGCCTCCGCCGGCAGCTCCGGGAAGGCCTCACGGATGATCGCCTGCAGCCGGCCGGCCACCGCATCGGCTGCAGCGGTCGCGTCCACCCGCCGCACCCGGCTCGGATCGGCTGCGGCCTCGGCGGTGTAGCCTGCCCGCAGCCGCTCCCGAAAATCGACCCCGCGGCTCTCCAGCCGGTCGAGGTCCCGCTGCATGCGGGCGGCCGCAGTGGCCAGATCGATGTCGAGCCAGAGCACGAGGTCTGGCTGCAGGCCGCCGGTCGCCGTCTGACCGACGCTCCAGACCTGCGAAGGCCCCAGCCCGCCCGCATGCCCCTGGTAGACGACGTTGGAAAGCAGAAAACGATCACTCACCACCCAGGCTCCGCGGGCCAGAGCCGGCCGGATCACCTCCGCCACCAGCTGGGCCCGGGCCGCCATGTAGAGCAGCATCTCGGCGGTCGCATCGAGCGGGATCTCCTGCCGGTGCAGCAGGATGCTGCGAACCGCATCGCCAGCGGCGGTCGAGCCTGGGTCGCGGCAGGTGACCACCTCCAGGCCGAGCGTCCGCAGCCAGTCGGCCAGCCGCTCCAGCTGCGACGACTTCCCTGAGCCATCGATGCCTTCGAGCGTGATAAACCTGGCCGGCACAGCGTGAATCCTCAGAAGAGCGGTGGAGCAGCCTGCTGGCCCAGCGGCCACCCGGCTGGGTGTCAGCTGCCGCAGGAATCGGTGGGGCGGCCTTCGACCACGCCGCGAATACCGAGTGTATCGGTGGGGTCGAGCTGGGTCGTGCGGCGAAGCAGGTCGCGGGCCATCGGGTCGCGGCCGGTGGCCACGAGCGTGTGGGCCAGGCCCTTGGCAGCCTCAAAAAAGACGCGGTTGCCCTCAAGCGCGTAGGGCAGCGGGCCGGTCACGCCAGCCGCCTCGACAGCTCGCACCACAAGCTCGTAGGCCCGGCCGAAGTGGCCGCGGGCGAGCTTCGGATCGCCGTCGTCGAGGGCGATCAGGCCCAGCTGAACGTGGGCGTCGAGGAAGTCGGGGCACTCCGAGAGCAGCCACACGAGCTCATCGCGGGCGATCTCCATCTCGCCGGCGGCCATCATCGCCTCCACCTCCTCGAGGTCTTCTTTCCGCTGGCGGCTGCACCGCGGATGCACCAGCTCCCACACGGGCTCGCCGCTGGCATGTTCGCCGCTGGCATGTTCGCGGCGAGCGAGGCTGAGCCGGTCGCCGCGAG
>CALCGM010000177.1 GCA_937900985.1 uncultured Planctomycetaceae bacterium
GGGGGCGGCTCGTGCCGATCAAAAACGAAGACCTCTGGCGGGAGCTTGATCGCCTGGCCAGCCTGCACGACGTGCGGTTCCGCCATGTTGCCGGCCACTCGGGCCATCCAGAGAATGAGGCCTGCGACCGCATGGCAGTGCAGGCCTACCGCGACCTGATCAGCGGCGAGGGCCGGTAGCTCCCCGCCGGAGCGTGCGGCCCAGCCACCCCGACAGAGGAACCCGTTGATGAGCTCGCCGGATGCCTCGGTCCAACCCGGCCTCGCCGGCGATGAGCCACCGGCAGGTCCGGCTCCATCGGCTCCGCATCGCCCTCGCGATGTGGGGCTGCGGGCGAGGCTGGAGCGGCTGCCGGGAGTGGGGAGCCGACGTGGCGAGCGGCTGGCCCGATTAGGGCTGGTGGAGGTGCGGCAGGCGCTCGTGCACTTTCCCCGTGATTACAAAGACTTCACCGGCAGCCACACCGTCGAAACACTGGTCGCTGGGGAGCATGGGGCGGTGGCCGGCGAGGTGGTCGACATCGGCTCCCGCACAACGGTCACCGGGAAGGCGATGGTCACGGTCTTGCTCACGACCGACGGTGGCCCGCTCCGCGGCATCTGGTTTGGCATGCCCTTCATCGCCAAACGGTTCCGCGTGGGCAGCCGCGTGGTGCTCGCCGGCGTGGCCCGTCAGTCTGCCGGCTGCTTTGAGATGGCCCATCCTGAGATTCGGTATCTCGATGCCGATGAGAAGGCGGAGTCGTCACCGTGGCTTGCCGTCTACCCACTGGCAGAAGGGGTGCGGCAGTCGGATGTGCGGATGGGCGTGCAGGCCGCGTTGGCAGCCGTGGAAGGGCAGCTGCAGGAAACCTTTCGGCCGCACGAACTCGAGGTGCGTTCGCTGCTCCCTATCTACGACGCCTTCCGCGCGGTGCACCTCCCAGCGAGCCGCGAGGAGATCGAGGCAGGCCGCCGGCGGTTTATCTATCAGGAGCTCTACATGCTCCAGCTCGCCCTGCGGCTGCACCGTCGGCAGGCCGAAGTCACCCACCAGGCAGCGTGCATCGACGTGGCCGCTGACCTCCGCAGCCGCATCGAAGGCGTGTTTCCGTTTCCGCTCACCCAGGCCCAACGGCGGGTCGCGGGCGAAATCCTGAGCGACATGGCCAGCGGCACACCGATGCAGCGGCTGTTGCAGGGTGACGTCGGCAGTGGCAAAACCGCAGTGGCTGTGATCGCTCTGCTCGCTGCCGCCCTGACAGGACACCAGGCGGTGATCATGGCCCCCACCGAGCTGCTTGCCCGGCAGCACGTCGCCACGCTCGAGCGACTCCTGGCGGGGCGGGAGCTGATCGACACCACAGGGCAGGCACTCCGCGGCGGTGTCACGCTCTTGATCGGAGGGCAGAGCAAAGCGGAACGCGCCGCCGCGGTCGCCCGAATTGCCGCAGGAGAGGCCCGGCTGATCGTGGGCACCCAGGCACTGGTGGCCTCTCCTCCACGTTTCCACCGGCTCGGGCTGGTGGTCATCGACGAGCAGCATCGCTTTGGCGTCGTGCAGCGGGCCCGCCTGCAGCAAGACGACTGCCAGCCACACACCCTGGTGATGACCGCAACTCCGATCCCTCGCACGGTGGCGCACGCCATCTACGGCGACCTGGATCTCTCCACCATCGACGAACAACCCCCTGGCCGTCAGCCGGTCCAGACCTACCGGGTGGGGCCCCAGCAGCTCGACCGCTGGTGGAGCTTTTACTGCCGCAAGCTTCGCGAAGGCCGACGCGGCTATGTCGTGGTGCCTGCGGTGGAAGAGTCGGAAGCGGGATTGGCCAGCATCGACTCAGCACTCGAGGAACTCGCCAACGGCCCCCTGGAAGCGTTTCGACTCGGCCTGATCCACGGACGCCTGCCCCCGGACGTCAAACACGCAATCATGGACGACTTCCGCCGTGGACGCCTCGATGTGATCGTGGCCACGAGCGTCGTGGAGGTTGGCATCGACGTGCCGGAGGCCACACTGATGACGATCCTCGACGCCGACCGCTTCGGCCTCGCCCAGCTGCATCAGCTGCGAGGACGCGTCGCCCGCGGGGCCACGCGAGGCATCTGCGGCGCGGTCACCGCCGTCAAGGAAGACCATCCCCGTCTGGAGGCTTTCGTCGACACGACCGACGGCTTTCGCCTGGCGGAGTTTGACCTGATCCAGCGGGGGCCTGGCGAACTGGTCGGCAAAAAGCAGTCGGGCGTGCCACCCCTCTGCCTCGCCGACATCATTCGCGACGCCGCCGTCGCTGCCGAGGCCCGAGAGCATGCGATTGCCACACTCGCCGAAAACCCCTTCCTCGAAGGCGACGATCTCGCTCGGCTTCGCAAACTCGTCGTCCGCCGCTGGGGCGACTCGCTCGACCTGGGAGGGATCGGGTAGCGACATACGACGAAGGCCGTGGCCGGTTTGCCGCGTGATGGGTCAGCCAACCGCCATGATCTGCTCGCCCGTCTTCCACTGGCCCTCGTGCCGCTCAACGCGGCGGTAGAGGGTGTCGCGTTCGATCGGCTCGCGACCGGCTTCACGGATCAGCCGCTGGATGTGCTCGACAGAGAGCACCTCTGGCGTGGTGGCGCCAGCATCGTGGTAGATCAGTTCGTGCCGCACGGTGCCGTCGAGATCATCCGCACCATACGCAAGCGAGGCCTGGGCGGTGCCGATGCCGAGCATGATCCAGTAGGCCTTGATGTGGTCGAAGTTGTCGAGCACGAGCCTTGAGATCGCCATCGTCCGCAGGCTCATCATGGCCGTGGGCTTGCCGATTTCCGCCAGGCGGGTGTTTTCCGGATGGAACGCGAGCGGAATGAACGTCTGAAAGCCACCGGTTTCGTCCTGCAGCTCGCGGAGCCGCAGCAGATGGTCGGTGCGGTGATAGGCATTCTCGATATGCCCGTAAAGCATGGTGGCATTGCTTCTCAGACCGAGTTCGTGCGCGGCGCGGTGGATGCGAAACCACTCTTCGGTGTCGGCCTTGTGTTCACAGATCTTATCGCGGACCTCCGGATGAAAGATCTCCGCACCGCCACCAGGCAGGCTCCCAAGGCCAACCGACTTCAGCTCCTGGAGGATGTCGGGAATCGATCGCTTGGTCAGATGACAAAACCAGTTGATCTCCACCGGCGTCCACGCTTTGAGATGCAGCGTCGGGCAGTTGTCGTGCAGGATGGCGAGGATGTCGCGATACCACTCGTAGGGCTTTTGGTGGTGGAGCCCACCGACAATGTGCATCTCCGTACAGCCGTTTTCCACGGCTTCGCGGCCCCGCTCAAGAATCTGCTCGTCGCTCATCACGTAGCCGCGGTCGTCGCGAAGGTCGGCGCGAAAGGCGCAAAACGTGCAGCGGTAGATGCAGATGTTTGTTGGATTGAGGTGGGTGTTGATGTTGTAGTAGCCGCGGTTGCCGTTCTTCCGTTCCCGCACGAGGTTGGCAAGCTGGCCGAGTTCGTGCAGGTCGATCGACTCATCCCACAGGCTCTCTGCTTCCGCGGCATTGAGCCGCTCGCCCGCTTCCACCTTCTCACGGATCGGATCGAGGGAGGGAGACACACTTCGAATCATGGCTTCAGCTTTCCTGTTTTCGCAGAGGCGATCGTTGGGCCAGCAGTTGTTTTCCCGCCCTCTCATAACCGCAGGGAGGAACCAGGGGCAACACGAACCCGTCTCAGCCCCAGACATCGGCCCCAACCGCTGCCAGGAGAACGGCCCCGATGACCGCATTCGCGGTGAAGAACGCGGCATTCACACGGGAGAGGTCGTCGGGGCGGACCAGGGAATGCTCCCACACAAGCAGCACGGCGATCACGCCCAGGGCGATCCAGTAGATCAGCCCCAGCGAGGCAACCGCCCATGGCAGCGAGGCGAGCAGCAGCAGCGTGAGGCCATGCAGCACGGCGGCAACCAGCAGCGCCCGCCGCACCCCAAGGGTGGACGGCATGCTGTGGAGCCCCACCTGGCTGTCGAAACTCGCATCCTGACAGGCGTAGATGATGTCGAAGCCGGCGACCCAGAGCATCACCGCCAGGCCGAGGACGACCGCCGGCACGAGATCAGCCGGGTCTGCCAGCACCGCCTCGCCCCGGATGGCAATCCAGGCCGCGACCGGAGCCATTCCCAGCGCCGCGCCGAGCCAGACGTGAGCCAGCATCGTAAACCGCTTGGCATAGCTGTAGCCGAGCAGCCAGGCGAGCACGGGCAGCGACAAGACCAGCGGGAGCCAGTTGGGCAGAAAGAGCAGTGTGCCGGCCACAAACACCAGCGACGACACGGCGACGAGGCCGACCACCTGCCCCACGCTCAGCTCACCAGCTGGCAGATGCCGCGTCGCCGTCCGCGGGTTTACGGCATCGATGTCTCGGTCGACAAGGCGGTTGAAGGCCATCGCAGCCGTTCGTGCCGACACCATGCAGACCACCACGCCCACCAGCGGCAGCAGCCAGCCATCGGGCAGCGGCCCCTGGGAGCCCGGCCCCGCAAGGCTCCAGGCCAGCAGCACCGCAATCAGGGCAAACGGCATGGCAAACACGGTGTGGCTAAACCGAACCAGCGAAAGCAGTGAAGCAAGATGCACAGCCATCGATCAGCCCTCCTGGCTGGATGCTGCGGCATGACCGCAGCGATGGGCGATCGTCAGTGTGGCGATGCCAAAGGTGAGTGGGTGCATGGCGATCGACTCGTAGCCCGCCTCGCGAACGAGGCTCGCCAACCGGTCGCCCGAGGGAAACTCCTCAACACTTTCATTGAGGTAGCGATAGGCATCGGAGCCGTTCGCGGCGAGGCCATTCCCCAGACGCGGCAGCACATTGCGGAAATACCAGAGATAACTGGCGCGGACCACCGGGTTGGAGGGCAGCGAAAACTCGAGGATCGCCAACCTCCCGCCAGGCCGTGTGACCCGCGCCATCTCCGCAAGCCCCTGGCGGGTGTCGGCGATGTTTCGCAGGCCAAACGCCACGGTGACTAGGTCGAATGAGGCAGCGGGGAAGGGCAGGGCCATGGCGTCGGCCTCCACCCACTCGACAGGCAGACCCTTCCGCCTCGATTTGACGACGGCATGATCGAGCATGGGCTGGCAGAAGTCGGCCCCCACCACCCGCACCCCAGGCCCCGCCTTGAGGGCGTAGGAAATCGCCAAGTCGCCGGTGCCGGTGCAGAGGTCGAGCATCGCCCCCTCAGCGGGAGGAGCCGCCGTGCGAACGGTGAATCGCCTCCAGAGCAGGTCGATGCCCCCAGAAAGCGTGCGGTTGGCGAGGTCATACCGCGGCGCGATCTCGGCAAACATGCCGCGGACCTTCTCGCCGCTTTTGTCGACCTTTGGATGAGCCATTGATTCCCCGCACACGGTTCCGTCAATCTGCTGGGGCACGCAACGACCTCGTTTGGGGCAAACGCTTCGCAGACCTTTCGTGGCGATTGCGAACCCATCACCACGACAACTGAAAGGGCTTTTCAACCGTGACAGCATCTTGGCACTGCCACACCTGCTTTTATGGTATGCCGCCGGCGGCCGTTGCGGGAGGCGTCGCCGTGGTGATCGACGTGATTCGGGCGTCCACCACGATCGCCACGGCGGTTGCCAACGGTGCTGCCGGCGTTTTCCCGGTGGAATCCGTGGAGCGGGCCCGCGAACGGGCGAGCAGCCTCGGCGAGCGCACGCTCCTTGGTGGCGAGCGAGGCGGCGTCCGCATCGAGGGCTTCGACCTAGGCAACTCCCCTCGCGACTACACGCCAGAACGTGTCGCAGGCCGCCAGATCGTCTTCACCACAACCAACGGCACCGCAGCCCTCGCGGCCTGCCACGAGGCTGCCGTCGCGATGATCGGCTGCCTCGTGAACCGCTCGGCAGTGGCCGTCGCCGCCCGGGCGGCAGCGGGTGAGCATCAGGCCGCCATCCACCTCGTCTGTGCAGGCGTCGAGCGGCAGGTGGCCGAGGAAGACCTGCTCGGCGCCGGGGCGATCCTCGACGCCGCCGCCGATCGGTTTCCCCACGATGTCTTTGACGACGCAGCCGTTGCCGCCCTGAAAAACTTCCGTGATGCCCGCCGGAAACAGCAGGGCACGGCCTCCAGCGAAGCCCTCACCGCCGCCCTTGCCAACACCCCAGGCGGCCGCCGCATCGTGGCCCTCGGCATGCAGGCCGACCTCGCAGTCGTCGCCGCCCTCGACTCCCTCAGCACGATCCCCATCCTCACGCCCCAAAAAGACCTGCTCCTGCCCCTCGGCAGCTGAGCCGCCACTTCTTGTCAATGACGAGAAGGGTGCTGGAAGACCGCCCGCGGATGGTCCAAGCTCGGCAGGCGGCAAAAGTCTCGTCGCA
>CALCGM010000178.1 GCA_937900985.1 uncultured Planctomycetaceae bacterium
GCATGGGCGCTGTCGACGCGTGCGTGCCGCCCCTTTCCCAGGTAGCTTCTCGGCCGTGGGATGCCGGCGCCACTGTGGCCACCTCGATGCCACGGAGAGTCCGCCGCCAGTCATTGGGGTGGATCCGAGCGGCTGCTCCTGGATCGAGTGTGGCCAGTTCACGGTGCAGGGCGGCAGCTCCTTCACGCTCCAGACGGACCGCGAGCGATTCCCGCAGGGCAGGGTCAGCCGCAGGGCCCGCCGCAAGCCCTTCACGCAGCGCTTTGAGATAGAGCGGGGTGCCGCCCACGAAGAGCACGCGGCGTCCGCGGGCTCGAATCCTGTCGACCGCCCGGCCGGCCTCGCTGAGCCAGGCTGCCACGCTAAACGGTTCGCTGGGCTCGACCAGGTCGATTGCGTGGTGAGGAATCTGCTGCTGCTCGGCCGCCGAAGGCTTTGCCGTGCCGATATCGAGCGTGCGATAAACGGCCATCGAGTCGACGCTCACGATCTCGGCCCCCAGCCGTGTTGCCAGGGGCAGGGCGATCGCCGTTTTTCCGGCAGCGGTGGGCCCTGCCAGGATCAGGCAGTCGTCCGCCAGCAGGGGAGGACTGGGTGCGCGTGCTGCCATGGATGCTAGAGTTGGGGGCCTGGAAGCCTCATCCAGACGACCGGCCGCTCCTCTGGCGTGGCCGGTTTCGTCGCTGGCAGGCCCAGATCCCTGAGAATCGCAAGACATTGCAGGAGTTTCGTCGGATGCCCGAAAGGGGAACAGTTCTGGCAGCCCTCGGCGACGTGATTGAGTCGCGCCGCGGGGGCTCCGTGGAGAAATCGTACACCAGCCGACTGCTTGCCGGCGGCCCGGAGGCGGTGGGCCGTAAGGTCACCGAAGAGGCCGGTGAGCTTGTGGCGGCTGCCACGGGGGAGACCGACGAACGGGTCGTCGCGGAGGCCGCCGATCTGCTCTACCACACGCTCGTGCTCCTGGCCTCACGTGGGCTGACGCTCAGCGAGGTGGAGAGCGAGCTCGCACGACGATTTGGCGTGTCGGGGCTTGAGGAGAAGGCCTCTCGCGGGGCTGCGACCAACGGAGACAAGAGCTGAGCCATGGCCGATCACCGTCCTGATGCCGATCTGCTGCGAATCGGAGTGCCCAGCAAGGGGCGGCTCTCCGAGCTTGCCACCACGCTGCTGCACGACGCCGGCCTCACGTTTCGCCGCCCCGAGCGAAGCCTCTTTGCCCGCTGTCGTGATCTCCCCGTGGAGATTGTGTTTTTGCGGACGGCCGACATTCCCGTGCTCGCCGCTGAAGGAGCGATCGATCTGGGGATCACCGGCGCCGACCTCGTCGCCGAGAGCGGTGCCGATCTCGTCCACCATCTCGATCTTGGCGTCGGCAGCTGTCGTCTCGCCCTCTGCGTCGACGTGGATGCCGAGCTCACCGATGCCTCGGCCCTCGACGGCAAACGGGTCGCGACGAGCTTTCCGTCGATCACAAAGGCGTGGCTTGCCGAGCGCGGCGCCACCTGCCATCTCGTGGAGCTTTCCGGCAGCGTTGAGATCATGATCGCTCTCGGCGTGGCTGATGCGATCGTCGACCTCGTGGAAACCGGCAGCACGCTCGCCGCCAACCGGCTCCGCGTGCTCGACGAACTTGGCCGCTACGAGACGGTGCTCGTGCAAAACCGCAGGCTGCGACACGCCGACATGGTGGAGCGGATCGTCCGCCGGCTGGAGGGGGTCGTGATCGCCCGCACCTACTCGCTGCTGGAATACAACATCCCCCGCTCCGCACTCCCGGAGGCCGAGAAGATTACCCCCGGCTTCAACTCGCCGACGGTCAGTGCGCTGGAAGATGCCGATTGGTGTGCCGTTCGCGCCATGGTGCGGCGGGGCGAGGTGCACGCGATCATGGAACGGCTCGATGCGGTGGGAGCCTCCGCGATTGTCGAGACGTTCATCTCCAACTGTCGCCTGTGACACGGCCAGGAAGCAGCTCAGGCCCCGTAGGAGATCGGCTCTCCGCTGCGGAGGGTGCCACAGACCCGAGTTGAGGGGGCGAGGGCGTCGGCGTGGGGATCGGCGGAGACTCGCTCAGGGGCGAGGATGGTGAGGTCGCCAGGGCGGCCGGGGATGAGCCGCCCCGCAGCATGCTCGCAGCCGATCGCCCAGGCCGCAGAGGTGGTCAGCATCGCCAGGGCTTCAGCAGGCGAGAGGAGCCCGTCGTCCACGAGTCTGGCAGCCTCATGCCGAGGGGAGAGATCCGGTGCTGAGCCGCGGCCGTCGGTGCCGATGGCCACCCGGATGCCCGCCGCGAGGAGCCGGCGGATGGGGGCAAGGCTGCCGGAGATCAGCGCCGCGGTCCGCGGGCAGACGACGACCGCCGCCCGGGTGCGGTGGCGGGCGAGCCGGGCGAGTGTGTTGTCGTCGAGAAACGATGCGTGGATGAAGGCGGCTCGCGGTGCCCGGCATGCCAGCGACACCCAGTCGGCAGCGGTGAGCAGGCGGGGGGCAGGCGATGGCCAGGCGGCCAGCCGGTCGAGCAGCTCGCGAAAGGGGCCCCGGTGGGCCTGGATGAGCTCCTGCTCCTCGCGGCTCTCTGCCAGATGCACCGCCACCGGCAGTCGCCGTGCCGCTGCGATCCTCAGCAGCTCGGCGGCGAGGGGCGCTCGCACCGAATAGGGGGCGTGTGGAGAGATGCCAGCAGCCTGCGGCGGCAGCCGATCGAGCCCGCGGCGGAGGCTCGTGAGCGACCCGCGAGCGCGGGCATCGCTCAGGCCAAGGCACTCCCGATACACCCGTAGCCGAGGAACGCCCTGCTGTGGGTAGGAAAGCGTCGGGTCGGCCGTGGCGATCTCGCCGATGAGGGTCACGCCTGCGGCTGCCGATTCCCGAAGACCGGCCTGGATCGCTGCCGCGATGTCGCTGCGGCCGGTCTGATGGCGAGCCCCCATCGCCGCCGGGAGCCAGCCGGCGAGCCCGCCCGGCGGCTGTTGCGGCGAAAGCGCCGCGGGGATGGTGGAAAACTCAAGGTGGCAGTGCGGGTTGACCAGCCCGGGCAGGAGCAGGGTGTCGCCCAGATCGACCACTCGGCCTGGCGGCTCCCGTCGACCCACCGCCACGATGCGACCGCGCACCAGCTTCACCCAGCCGCCATCAAGGGGCGGCCCCTGCATCGGGAGCACCGTGCGGGCTCTCAGCGTGAAGGATGCCCTACGGGATGCAGCGGCGAGGCCAGCGACCGGTGAATCAGGGAGCGACAAACCGGTGCCCTGCACTTCAGGTGACGGAGGGGAGAACCGGCAGCTGCGAGGCCGAGGACGCTGACGGCTCTGCGGTGCAGCTCGGGCCACCCCCGCAGCAGCCCAGCGACGGCATGCTGGCATGCAGGGCCACGGCAGGATCCTCGTCGTAGGTCTCGTAGAAGACGTTGCGACGCTTCGGCTCGTAGCCGAGTTCGGAGATGGCCGACCGCATCTGCTCGAGCGTGAGATGGTGCACGGTGCCGGCAGCGCTGACGACGTTTTCCTCGATCATCAGGCTGCCCATGTCGTTGGCCCCGTAGAGCAGGGCGAGCTGGCCGATCTCGCGGCCCTGCGTCACCCAGCTCGACTGGATGCTCGGAAAGTTGTCGAGATACAGCCGGGCCACCGCTTGGGTGCGGAGATACTCAAAAGGCCCGGTAGGAGCGATGTGGTCCATCTCCGTGTTGTCGGGCTGAAACGACCAGCAGATGAACGCGGTGAAGCCGCCGGTTTCGTCCTGCAGCTGCCGTAGACGCTCGAGGTGTTCGATCCGCTCGGCGAGTGTTTCGATGTGGCCATACATCATGGTGGCCGTGCTGCGGCCGCCAAGCTGATGCCACACGCGGTGCACCTC
>CALCGM010000179.1 GCA_937900985.1 uncultured Planctomycetaceae bacterium
GATGCGGGCTCGGCTGAAGAGGTTGCCGCCACCGATAAACTGCGGGTCGTAGCAGAAGGTCAGCTTCTCGCCATGCTTGTCGGGCGAGACAGCGGCACAGTTGTGGGCCCGCACGATGCCGGGCGACCCGCTCCAGAACAGGCCCTTGAGCAGGTAGGCAAACACTACAGGGTTGGCCTCCACGGCATACACCCGGCCCTCGCCACCGACCCGCTGGGCCGCCAGAGCTGCGTAGTAGCCGAAGTTGGCACCCACGTTGACCACATGATCGCCGGCCCCAAAAAGGCTCAGGAAGACTGCGTTGGTCCAGGGCTCGATCACGCCGTCGCGAACGATGCCGATCGCCACGTCGACGTTCCAGGCGGGCACCACCAGATGGAATCCGTAGACGGTTTCGGCGGCGATCTCATCGCCGGTGAGCCGCAGGATGCGACGGTCGCGCTTGTGCACAATCCGTGTGCGGGTGCGGACCTTGCGGCGACGCTTCGGCTTGGCTGGCTCCGGGGCGGCCGTGGCCACAGCCGCGTCGTTGCGGGCTGCTTCGGCCGCGGCGGCGAGGCCCGCAGCTTCGGTGTCGGTGGGCGAGACCACCAGCGAGTCGACAGTCCACGGCAGCTGCAGTCGGTCGAAGAGCTTTACCATTGCTTCCAAGGCCCCGGCAGATGGCGGCGGGCAGCCCGTTGACGCTCTGGGCAGCCCCGTCCCGCAGTGTTTTGCGGGCGGGAAAGTAGGGAAACGCCGGGGGCGGGTGAAGGCCAGTTTCTGCGGGGCGGATTGAACGGGACGGGTCTTTGGGTGCCAGAGGCACCTCGCCTGCGGCGAGGCCGCTTCGCGGCCCAAGGACCCGTCCCGCTTGCGGGTGGCAGCAACGCAAGGCCCCGTCCCGCTTGCGGGTGGCAGCAACCCAAGGACCCGTCCCGCTTGCGCGTGGCAGCACCGCAAGGACCCGTCCCGCTTGCTCTTACGGCTCGTCGACCTCGAACGCCCGGTTCATCAGCGACGGATCGCCTTCGCGAAAGCCCAGCGTGAACCACCGCATCCGCTGCTCGCTGGAGCCGTGGGTGAAGGCGTCGGGCACGACGTAGCCCTGGGCCTGCTTCTGGATGCGGTCGTCGCCAATCGCTGCCGCCGCCTCGATCGCCTCGCGGATGTCGCCCTCTTCAAGCACATCGGCATACTTCGCCATGTGGTGCGCCCAGACGCCGGCCAGGAAGTCGGCCTGCAGCTCCAGCCGCACCGAGAGCCGGTTGCTCTCCACCTTCGAAGCCCGCGACCGGGCCGCCTGCACCTGATCGGAAATGCCCAGCAGCTGCTGCACGTGATGCCCCACCTCATGGCCGATCACGTAGGCCTGGGCAAAGTCGCCCGGAGCCCCAAACCGCTGCCTGAGCTCATCGTAGAACGAGAGGTCGACATACACCTGCTGATCGGCCGGACAGTAAAAGGGCCCCACCGCAGCGGTCGCCAGCCCGCACGCACTCTGCACGCGGCCAGTGAACATCACGAGCGTGGGCTCGCGGTAGCGCTGCCCGAAATACTCCGGAAAGAGCCTGCCCCAGACGTCTTCGGTGTCGGCGAGCACCACGCGAGTGAACTCGGCCAGGGCTTCCTCTTGGGGATCCCGCGGCCCCAGCTGCTGGGCCTGCCCGCCCGCCTGCGGCAGCTGCTGCTCAAGCGCCGCCCCACCAAACTGGGCCACCAGCTGCGCGATCCGCGGGTCGACACCCATGAACATCAGGCCAAACAGGATCACCAGCGTGATCAGCCCGCCGCCGCCTGCCATCGCCGGCCCAGACATCCGCCGCCGGTCTTCCACATTGTCGCTCTGCCGCCTGCCTTGCCATCGCATTGCTCAAGATCACTCCGAGGAGGGCTGTTCGCCGGCCGTCCCGTCGTGGGCCGCCCGTGTGCGGAGTCTACGCCCGCGTGCTGCGTGCGGCACCGGGCCGCTTCCCCAGCATGGTGCTGCCGTTTGTGGCCGCTCGCTACCCTCAAGTGAGGAGCGGGGCGTCGGATGATTTTCTGGCAGATCTTCCAGACATCGCAGAGGCGGTGTTTGACGGCACGCCCGTCTTGTTGGCCTATGCCCACGGCAGCCGTGCGAAAGGCACCGCGACCGCACGCAGCGACCTGGATCTGGGATAGTACGCGGATCGCGCGAGTGGAGCTGCACAGCTGCCTGTTCGCGATGAAATGATGCTTGCCGACCGCCTGTCACGGCAGCTCGGGGTTGACGTCGACCTGCGAAACCTCGGAACGGCTCCACTGGAATGGCGAGCAGCCATGCTGCGTGAGGGCGTGTGCGTCTACTCGCGGGACGAGCGTGTCCGTGTCGAGCTCGAGCGAGAAACGTTGCTGCGTTGGTTTGATGAGCAGCCCCGCTTCCAGCAGTTTCACGAGAGCAGGCTCAACGCCTTCGCGGCGTCCGGACTCCGAGGGGCGGCCACATGATGATGGTCGACCGTCAGAAGTTCGACTCGCTCCTTGGGCTCCTCTCAGAATATGTCGCGCAGCTGCGGCGGCAGACGTGTTCCACTGTCTGCGAAGCAGCCTTGCTCAGTCTTCCGGGAGTGGCTGGCCCTTCGTCTCCGGGGCGAAGGGCAGGGCCAGCAGCCCCACGACAAACACCGAACACATCGTTAGCCCCGCATACCGCAGCGGCTCATCGGTGTCGCCAAACACGCGGCTGCTGAGAAGCCCGATCGTCCACGGGCCGCTGGCTGCCAGGAAGCGGCCAACGTTGTAGCAGAACGACGTGCCGGTGCTCCGCAGCGACGTGGGAAACAGCTCGGGGAAGTAGATCGCATACCCGCCAAAGATGCCGAGCATGAAGAAGCCCATCAGCGGCACGAGCACGTAGACGTGCCACGGATCACGCAGCAGCCAGAACGTCAGGGCCGTGGTGATCGCCGCTCCCACAAACGCCACCGCAAACGCCGTCCGCCGATTCGTCCGCTGAGTGAACGACGTAAACGCCAGCATCCCGGAAAACGCCCCGATGTTGAGCATCAGCGAGGCCGTGCCCTTCCACTGGCCGACCGCCCCGTTGAGGTCGCCGCCGGTGAGCCCCTGAGCCTCCAGCTCCTTCCGCATCACCGACCCCACGAGGTCGAACACGAAAAACACGATCCCCCAGAGGGCGATCACGCCGGTGCAGGCCATCACCAGCCCGATCAGCGCATTCTTCCGCCAGCGGGGATCGCTCAGCAGCGCCGCATACGAGCCGACCTGGCTGGTGCGGCCCGTCGACTCCTCCTTCATCCGCTGCCACCGCTCCGGCTCCTTGAGCTTCCACCGCACGATCAGGGCCAGCAGCGCAGGAATCGCCCCCACCAGAAACATCAGCCGCCACTTCTCCAGCGAGCCCGACAGCCCGCCGGTCCGCTCGATCGTGCTCAGGCCCATCTCCACCAGTGCCGCCGCCACGTTGCCCACGGCCGAGAGCGCCTGCAGCAGCCCCAGAGCATGGGGCCGAGCCCGGTCGGGCATCACCTCGGCCACCAGCGCCACCCCCACGGCAAACTCACCCCCCACGCCCAGGCCGGTCAAAAACCGGTAGAAGGCGAAGTCGGCAAAGCCCTGCGAAAACGCACTCAGGCCGGTGCACGCGGAGTAGATCAGGATCGTGATCACCATCGTCTTCGCCCGGCCGATGCGGTCGCCGAGGCTGCCGAAGATCAGGCCGCCGGTCGCCCAGCCGAGCACGAAGATCGCGGTCGCGTAGCCACCGTATTCGGTGGGGTTCTGCCCGGGCCCGAGCAGGTCGGCCATCGCCGGCGCCCGGGCAAGCAGAAACAGCTGCTGGTCGAGGCAGTCAAACAGCCAGCCGAGGGCCGCCACGATCAGCACAAACCAGTG
>CALCGM010000180.1 GCA_937900985.1 uncultured Planctomycetaceae bacterium
GACAGGGACTCGCACCCTGCTGCTTCGATACACTCACAAATGCACCGCCGAGGCCGCTCCGCGGCCCGAAGACCCGTCCCGAGTGGCCCGAGCGGCCCCGATGGACGATTCACCCTGCCGCGAGCACCGCCTCCGCGCACCGCCGCCCCGACACGAGTGCCCCATTGATCGACGCTGTCGTCAGGTGATCGCCGCAGAGAAACAGCCCATCGCCCAAGGCCTGCGGCGCCCGCTGGCTCCGGGCCTCTGGCCGCTCGTCCGGCAGTGCCTTGGGCACGTCGACGGTTGTCAGGTGCCGCCAGCGGAAGGCGGCCTCCCCAAACCACTGCGAGGCCTGCTGCCGCACCGCCTGCTCGAGATCGGGGCCCTGCCAGTCAGACCGCACCGACACGGTGACCAGCGACTGGCCCGGCGGGGCGTAGCCAGCTGCCACGTCGGAGGGCACCGTGAGGTTGTCGATTGGGCCTGACGGGGCGCTGGCGTCGGCCGCATCGGCGACGACCAGCAGCCGGGGGCCTCCCAGCGGGGAGCGGTCGGCCGCGAAGGCAACGAGCCGGGTGCTCTTCCAGCTGCGGGCGGCGAATTCCGGAGCGAGCCGGCCTGGCAGGAGGGCTGCTGCCGTGTCGAGGTCGGTGGCCACGACGATCGACGCCGCTCGCAGCTCACGGCCGTCGGCCGTCCGCACGAGGCCCGGCTCCAGCGAGGCCACGCGGCAGCCACGCTGCACACTGCCCTCGGGGAGGGCCGCGGCGAGCTGCTGGGGAATCGCGGCCATGCCGCCGGCTGGCAGGCAGCCGGAGCCGAGGGCAAACATGGCAAAGGTGAACTCGAAGAGCCGCGACGAGGTGGCCAGGTCGCGCTCGAGGAAAACGCCGCCGAAGAAGGGCTCGAAGAAACGGCGGATCACGTCGGGCGAGAACGCCCGGTGCCGAAGCGCTTCGCGGGTGGACTGCTCGGGGGCGTTGCCTGCGTCGGTGGTGAGGCTGCCTGCCTTCAGGCGGGCGAGCAGCTGCGAGCGGAGGCGGGCGATCTTCAGGCCATCGCTGATGCTGACGGTGCCAGTGAGAACCGATTGCACCGCGTCGAGCGGCCGCCGCCAGGGATCGGCGATCGGCCGCAGCCTCTGGCCTTCGGCGATGATCGCGCCGGCGGCAAAACGGCCCAGCCGCAGGGCGGCATGGTCGAGCTGCCGCTGACCTTCAGGGTAGGCATCGAGGTAGACCTGAAAGCCGCGGTCGATGCGGAAGCCCTCGACGCTGTCGGTGGCCACGCGGCCGCCCACGCGGTCTGCAGCCTCGAGCACGATCACCCGCCGGCCGGCTGCCTGGAGGGTGCGGCCGCAGGCAAGGCCAGCGAGGCCAGCCCCCACCACGATTGTCTCCGCAGCGTTGCCTGCGGCTGTCTCCGCGGGGTCGGTGGCCGTGGATTCGCTGTTCATGCTCTCAGCCTCGCAAGAGCCATCGCGCGGCTGCGGCACCGCTGGTCACCGCCGCCTCGACCCGCTGGCCCACAAACGCATCCCCGGCGAGCACGATCGGCGGCTCGCGGTGCACCACCGCCAGCGGAGCGTCAAACGTCAGCACCGGTCGAGCAAACTTCCAACGCTGCAGCGATTGCTCGACCACGCCCGCAGTTCCACCCTCGATCCATCGCTCTGCAGCCGCCAGCAGCTGGGCCGCCACGGCAGCGGGCTCATCCTCAAAATGCTCACGGCTAAAGCCAGGTGAGGCGTGGATGGTGATGGCGGGCAGCGGCGAGATGCCCTTCTGCTGGTTGTCGGCGATCCAGGCGATCGGCCCCGTCTCCAGCGAGAGCCCGCCTGGGGGCGGCAGCTTCGAGGGATGGGCGAGGACCGCCATCAGTGCAAAGCAGGGCTCGTAGTCGATCGCTGCGAGCCGGGTGCGGTCGGCGGGATCGATGGCCACGCCGCCAGCATCGAGCAGATCGAGCGTCTGCGGCACCGGAGGAGTGAGCACGGCGGCCGCGGCCTCGAGGGAGGGGCCTTCATCAAACCGCAACACGACCCGGCCCGACTCACGGCGAACGGCCACCACCCGCGAGGCGGTGCGGACGTCGAGCCCCTCAGCCATCCGTTTGGGGATCGCCGTCATGCCCGGGCGGCCGCACCAGCGGGGATGCCCCTCGCCGGGCAGCTCCATCGCTCCGGAGGCATCGAGCATGGGAAAGCCGTGGCTCCAGATGGCCGCCT
>CALCGM010000181.1 GCA_937900985.1 uncultured Planctomycetaceae bacterium
AGGGAACGGACGGACCCATGCTGCCCCTTCGCGTCAGGGACGTTGACCGTCGCGGAGCCAGCAGCGGGCTGCCTGCCCTGCTCGTCGTGGCCTGGCTCGCCGTGGGGGCCACTGCCGAGGCGCAAAACCCTCGCGCCTGGGCAGGCAGCGAGCCGCTGCCTACGGCCAGCCCATCGCCCGCCTCCGGCAGCGGTGTGCGGATCGCACGGGCCGACCCCCCGCCGCAGACCAGCCCGATCGATGCCGCCCCGCAGCCGAACGTGAGCGAAGCCGTGGCTGCAGCGGCCGCGGAGCCGGCGGCAGTCGGCGAGGCCGAGCCGGCCGAACTGATCCCCACCGGCAACCTGCTCTCGGTGGTCAGCGAGGGTGGCGTGCTGATGCTGCCGCTGCTGGGCTGCTCGTTTGTGCTGGCGGCCTTTGGCATCGAGCGGGTGGTGTCGCTGCGGGCAGGCAGCGTGGTGCCGCGGGTGTTTGTGGATCGCTTCCTGGAGCAGCTTGAGGCTGGGGAGCATGACCGTGGCTCTGCCCTGGAGGCCTGCGAGGCCAACGGCAGCCCGGTGGCGAAGGTCGTGGCGGCGGCGGTGCGGCGGTGGGGCCGCCCGGCGGTCGAGATCGAACAGGCCGTGATCGACGCCGGTGAGCGGGAGATCGGCAGGCTCGGTCGCTACCGCCGGGTGTTTCACGCGATTGCCAGCACGGCTCCCATGCTGGGGCTGCTCGGCACGGTGTTTGGCCTGATCCGGTCGTTCAACGACGTGGCGTCTGCCGGCGCGATGGGCCGGCCCGACCTGCTGGCCAAGGGCTTCGGGGAAGCCTTGATCACCACCGCCATGGGGCTGCTCGTGGCGATTCCCGCGATGGTGATCCACTCCTGGCTGACGAGCCGGGTGGAGTTTCTGGCAATGCGGCTGGATGAGGTGTCTCAGCAGGTCGTCGACGAGATTGCACTGGAGTCGGGGGCCGCGGGAGAAACGGCCGGCCGATTGTCTGGGGGATCGAGGAAGCAGGCGGCCTGAGCGGCCGCTGCCCGCTGTTTGGTGTGTCTACCGTTCCCATTCACCCTGTGGCCACTCGCCATGCCGCTGCGTGCCCGCCTCAGCCACGACGACGATCCCACGCCGAGCCTCACGCCGATGATCGACGTGGTGCTCGTGCTCACGATCTTCTTCATGTGCGCGACCCGGTTTTCGGGGGATGAGCGGCAGTTTGAGGTGGAGCTGCCCCGGGTTTCCGCGGCTGCGGCGGTGACGGCGGTGCGGCCCGAGCTGCTCGAAATCACGGCCGGCGGTGAGGTGCAGCTCGGCGGGGAGGCCGTTGCCTGGGAGGAGCTGTCGGCCCGGCTGTCGGCCTTGCAAAAGGCTCGTCCCGACCTGACCGTGCTCGTGCGGGGAGATCGCGCGGTCACCCACGGCCGGATGGCGGAGGTGTATGAGGCCTGCCGGATCGCCGGGATCCGCCATGTGGGCATTTCGGTGGCCACCAAGACGGGCACGACGGTGACGCGATGAGCGGGCTTGAGCCTGGCTGGCTGATCGCTGCTGCCCTGCTCGGTGTGGCCTTGGGTGGGCTGGTTCTGCTCGCGCGAACCCGCTGGCTGCAGTCCGACACGCTGAAGAAATGCGTGGTCTTGTCGGTGGGCGTGCACCTGCTGCTGGCCCTCGTGGCTGCGGGCATCGGTGGCCTGCGGCCGGCCTCCTGGGGCACGGCCGACGAGGGCCGGATGACGATGCTGGTGGTGCTGGCCGACGAGCCTGCCGAGGGGCCACAGTCCGTGCCGGCGGAGGCTGCCGACCTGCCCGAGGAGGTGGCAGAGGCCGACGAGGCAGAGCCACAGCCAGGGGACGAGCCTGCGGCGGAGGCGGCGGCCGCGAGTGTCAGCGACCTCGTGCCGCTGCTCGAGGCGGAGGCGGAGCCTGCGGTCGATGAAGCTGTCGACGCCGCCGACGGCCCGGGCGATGAGCCCCTGCTGGTGGACTCCGAGAGCACCGCGGGGGATGAGCCGGCCGACGAGGCCCGGCCCCAGCTGCCGGCTCCCTATGCCGACCGCTTCGGGGAACGCCGGCAGGCGGCGGCTGCGGCGCGGGGCGGCTCGGAGGCCACGGAGCGGGCCGTCCGCCAGGGGCTTGCCTGGCTGGCGGCGGCCCAGTCGTCCGATGGCCGCTGGGATGCCGATCAGCACGGTGCAGGCGTGGAGCGGTCGATCGATGGCCGCGACCGTCGCGGTGCCGGGAGCCGCAGCGACCATGGCGTGAGTGGGCTGGCGCTGCTGGCCTTCCTGGGGGCTGGCAACACGCACCGCTCTGGGCAGTATGCCGACACCGTCGCGCGAGGCATCGAGTTTCTCGTCGCGCGGCAGGCGGCCAACGGTTCGCTGGCCGGAGATGCCGAGTTTTTCGCCGCCCTCTACTGCCATGGCATGGCGACGATCGCGCTGGCCGAGACCGTGGCCATGACCGATGATGAGGCGTTGCGAGAGCCGCTGCGGCGGGCCATCGGCTACACGCTCTCGATGCAAAGCCCGTCGACGGGCGGCTGGCGGTATGCCGCCGGCGACACGGGCGACACGAGCCAGCTCGGCTGGCAGGTGATGGCCCTGCGGAGCAGCCGGCTGGCGGGGGTGCGTGGCAGCGGGCAGGCGGAGGCCCGCGCCTGGGGCTTTCTCGATCGGGTCTCGTCGGGACGCTTTGGAGGCATGGCGGCCTACCGGCCGGGGGAACGGCCGAGTGTGGCGATGACGGCCGAGGCGTGCCTCTGCCGCATGCTGCTCGGAATGGACGCGGGCCATCCCGCCGCGGGTGAAGCGATGGGCCTGCTCGCCCAGCGTCCGCCCGACGCCTCGCAGCCCAATGCCTACACCTGGTATTACGCGACGCTCGCCTCCTTTCACGTGGGGGGGGCCCAGTGGGAGCAGTGGAACGCCCGCATGCAGGCCGCGATGCTCGGCCTGCAGCGAGCGGAGGCGGGGCCGTTGCAGGGAAGCTGGGATCCAGACCCGGTCTGGGGAGGACATGGCGGACGTGTCTACTCCACCGCCCTCGCGGTGATGACCCTTGAGGTCTACTACCGCTACCTGCCGATGCACACCCAGGCGGGGGCCCGCGTGGCGGCGGTTGCGGGCAACGGCGAGCAGGAGGCGGTGTCGCGGTGACGGAGGCGGTTGCCGAGGTTTCGCGTTGGCATGCGGGGCTCGTTTGACCGGGGTGGGTGGTCGAATAGACTTGGGTATCGCGGATTTGCGAGGTTTTCTCGCGGAGGCTGCGTGGAGGCGTGGGGGTGCCCAATGCCCTCGGCCAATCTTTTATGGAGGCTCCAGCCGTGATCGTCCTTTCGTCTGCTCTTCTTGGCGCGCCGATTCTGGGCTTCATGGGCCTGGGCACGGTGGAGCTGCTGGTTGTGTCTGGCGTGATCCTGCTGCTGTTCGGTTCGCGTCTGCCGAAGGTGATGCGGTCGCTCGGTCAGGGCATCGTCGAGTTCAAGCGGGGTGTGCAGGGCATCGAAGACGAAAGCAACCAGGACGCGACGGCCAAGTAGGTCGGCGAAGCAGCATGTTCGGACTTGGGCCCCTTGAAATCTGTGTCATCGGTGCGATTGCCGTGATGATCTACGGCAAGCGGCTTCCCGAGGTGGGCCGCTCGGTCGGCAAGGGCATCGGCGAGCTCAAGCGGTCGATGCAGTCGATCACCAAAGAGGTCGACATTTCCGCCGCGATGCGGGGCGATCTCCCCGCTGCGGTCTCGCAGCGTCCCGCCCGCCGCGACGACGACACCGCCTCGTCGGCCCCACGGTTTGATCCGCCCACCTGACGGGCAACGGCGGCGGAAGCGGCTTCAGGCCTCGCCGCCTGGAAGGCGTGATGTGCGGGGTGTTCCGATGGGATCGGGCCGCGGACGTTTCCCAAAGCGGCGGCCCTCCTCAAGCCGAAAGCCTTTGCTACACTCACACAACGTTGGGGTCGTCGAGAGCCCGGCGAATCCGGGCGGCTAGCTCAGTTGGTTAGAGCGCTACGTTCACACCGTAGAGGTCACAGGTTCGAATCCTGTGCCGCCCACTTCGAAGTGCCCCGATGCACGGCTTCTGAGGCCGATGTGGTGATCAAGAAATCGGGCGACGAGAGCGTGTCGGCGGCAGCGGAAGCCCCCGGCTGCTGCAACTGCCGTTTCTGGCGGCGGGCGGGCCGTGATGGCCCTGGCCCTGACTGGGGGCACTGCAAGCGGATGCCGCCGGTGCTACCTGAGATCGACGACGACAAGATGGTCCACGTCGGCATCTGGCCGTCCACCGAGGCCGGCGACTGGTGCGGCGAGTGGCAGCTGCGACTGCAGGGCCGTGAGGCCTGATGCGGCGATGGGGCTCTCCCTGGATCGGGTGGTTCCGGTCGCAGAGGCTCCCCTCTGTGCAATTGCGATGAGACCGCTCGGCGGGAAGTTGCCGAGGGGGTCTTGACATGCTACAACCTTTCCAGTTTTGCCGACCCTTGTCTGCACGTGGAGCCGTTGGGAGTTGCGGGTGCGTGCGCGTGGCGAGTGTCGATCACAAGAGTGTTCGGAAACAACTCCCGGCTTTTGAGGTTTGAGTTTATGGCTCGGAAGATTTACGTGGGGAACCTGCCTTGGTCCACCACGTCCGCCGATCTTGAGGCGATGTTTGCGGCCCACGGCGCGGTTCGTAGTGCAGAGGTGATTTCCGATCGTGAGACGGGGCG
>CALCGM010000182.1 GCA_937900985.1 uncultured Planctomycetaceae bacterium
ACCGGCTGATCGACGAGGTGATCGAACACATGCCCGACGTGAAGAGCGTCGGCTAGGTTCTGGGGCCAGATTTGGCCTCGCCAGCATCAATCGACCCCGCGCATGGAGGCGCGAGATGGCAGACTGCTCGTCAAGGAAGGCAGCAGGCGGCGCCGCGGCAGCGCTCGTCGTTGCAGTGCTGGGGTGCATGCTTGTCGGCTGCCAGAGCCACACCCTCAACAGCCAGCTGCTGGAGCGCGAACTTCGCCTGCAAGAGGATCAGATCTATCGCCTACAGGATGTGCTGGATGAGAAGTGCGCCCGGCTGGAGTATGTCGCTCAGGAAAACGCATCGCTGAAGCGGCAGCTGGGCTACGGCGACGCGGCACCGCCGAAGGCACGCCCCTCCCCATCGACCGGGCGATCCTCCAGCAGTTCAGGCGGGCCTGCGTTCGTGCCACCCACCATTGAGCTCTCGGATCCGGCCCCGCCATCCACCCTGCCTCTGCCGGCTGCGCCGCCGGTGCTTGAGGGCGTGCCGCCGCTGCCAGAGGGCTCGCCCGCAGGGAGCGGTGAGGGCGGTGGAGACGCGCCGCCCGCCGTCAGCATGATGCCAGAGGTGAGCCTGCCGGCACGCGATCCCGACGAGCCGGGAGACGCTCAGCCGGAGGCCGCCGACGACGGCCCGAGCTTCGCGCCGGCCTTTGTCTCGCCACAAGCAGCCGCCCCGGGGCTCCTTGATGAGACGGCCCGGCAGGCCTCTGCCCTGCAGCGCTCAGCTGGCCGCGACGCAAACAACGAGATCCAGCAGCTCTCCTTTGTGGATCCGGTCGACATGGAGGCTGTGGCGGTCATACCTCCATCGGCCAATGCAGCCATCGAACGGATCGTGATCAATCGCGACGAAACACGAATACTCGATACCGACGCCAACGGGATCGCCGACGCCCTCATGGTGGTTTTTGAGCCACGCGATGTTGAGGAACGGCTCGTCAGTGTGACTGGCGATGTGGCGATCGACCTCCACCCGGCAGCCACGACGTCCGCGGCGGCGGCCGTGGCGTCGTGGAGCATTGCTGCGGCTGATGCGGCAGGCACCTTCCGCAGCACTTCCCGCAGCCGAGGCTTTCGCTTCCTGCTTCCCTGGAAGGAAGGCCCGCAGCAGGGCTTTGCCGGTATCGTCCACGTGCGGCTTCGAACACCACAGGGAAGCGTGCTTGAGGCGGAAGCTCCAGTCAGCCTGCCCTGACGACGAGGCGATCCGCCCGGCCGGCCTGCCGCCCTCCAAACTGCTCACCCGACGAAAGCCACAATGTCATGCCGCTCAACAGCCCGCAGGGTGAGAGTTTTCTGCTCAGTGGTCCATCGCTGGGTCCATCCATGCAACTGGGCAGGCCGCCTACAGACGACCTGCCCAGTGCTGTGGATCATCGCGAGAGCTGCGGTCGATCAGAGACCCTTGGTCTCCAGGAAGTTCAGCAGGTCTGCAACTCGGTTCGAGTAGCCCCACTCGTTGTCGTACCAGCTGACGACCTTCACGAAGTTGCCCAGGCCGATCGTCTCGATCGCCGAGAAGATCGAGCTGTGCGGATCGCCCCTGAGGTCGGTCGAAACCAGCGGCAGCTCGGTGTAGCGAAGGATGCCCTTCAGCGGCCCTTCGGCGGCCTGCTTCATCGCTGCGTTGATCTCGGCCGGCGAGGCATCCTTGTTGAGGATCGCCGTGAAGTCGACCACGCTCACCGTCGGAACCGGCACGCGGAAAGCCATCCCGGTGAACTTGCCCTGCAGTTCGGGGATCACGAGGCCGACAGCCTTCGCGGCACCCGTGCTCGAGGGCACAATGTTGAGCGAGGCCGCACGGGCATCCCGCAGGTCCTTGGCGGCGGTGTCGACCGTCCGCTGGCTGTTGGTGAAGGCATGCACCGTGGTCAGCAGGCCGCGGTCGATGCCAAACTGCTCATGCAGCACCTTGGCGACCGGGGCGAGGCCGTTGGTCGTGCAGGAAGCATTCGAGATCACATGATGCTTGGCGGGGTCGTACATCCCGTCGTT
>CALCGM010000183.1 GCA_937900985.1 uncultured Planctomycetaceae bacterium
CCAACAGGAAGGCTTTCATGCCCAGATAGATCATCATCGTGGAGTCCAGCAGCATCACTCTCCCCTGCCACGGTTGGTGGTTTCCGCCGGATCAGCACTCGTCCCACATGCGATCCCTGCCGTCATACGCCCACGGATCTCATGACTGCCCTGCGTTGACGACTGGCTGGGCATGCCGGTCGCTGCAGAGCACGACCAGGAGGTTGGCCACCATCGAGGCCCGCTTGTCGTCGTCGAGCTGCACGACGTTGTCGCGAGCGAGGTGGTCGAGGGCCATCTGCACCATGCCAACGGCCCCTTCCACGATCTTCATCCGCGCGGCCACCACGGCCTGGGCCTGCTGCCGTTGCAGCATCGCCGCGGCGATTTCAGACGCGTAGGCCAGATGGCTGATCCGCGTCTCAATCACCTCCACGCCCGCCTTGTCGAGCCGCTCCTGCACATCTTCTTGCAGCTGTTCGCTGACTTCCGTCGTGCTGCCCCGCAGCGAGGTCTCGTGGTCTTCACTGTCGTAGGGATGCCGTGTCGCGAGGCTCCGCAGGGCTGCTTCGCTCTGCACGGCGACAAAGTCTTCGTAGTCGTCGACCTCAAAGAGCGCCTCAGCGGTGTTGACCACCTTCCAGACGACCACGGCTGAGATTTCGATCGGGTTGCCGTCGCGGTCGTTGACCTTCGAGGGCCGGCCTGCCGAACGGCTCTTCTGCGAGAGCACCTTGCCATCGGCTCCCTTGACCTCCGGCGTGGTCACCGATCCTGTCTCGAAGTTTCGCACCCGCAGCGAAATCCGCTTCTTCGTGTAGAAGGGATTCACCCAGAAGAAGCCGCTCTCGCGGATCGTACCCACGTAGTCGCCAAAAAGCAGCAGGACGCGGGCATCGTTGGGCTGCACGGCCTGAAAGCCGAACAGGCTCACAAAGCAGCCCACCCCGCAGAGGATGCCGGGAACGACCAGGACCGGCGTCCCCGCGACGGCACCGGCGACGATCAGGGTGGGCGTGAGCACCACCAACACAAGGCAGGCGAAGAGCATGAGCCAGCCGGGAGCAGGCCGGATCGTCCGCTCCTGCATGGTCGTTTCGGTCATCGTGGTTTCCTTTGCCAGCGGGATTCAACAGATTCGCATCACACGCGACTGGCATCGCCGCTGGTCATGAGCCGAGCGGATGCTGATGCTCACAGTCTGGATCATGAGCCACCGGGCTGCCAACCTGATCCACCGGGTGGGTGAAGAGGTATTCCCACACCGGCTCGTAGAGCAGTCGGCCATCGGCATCACGGGGCGAGGCCTTGCCGGGTGTGACGGCCGAGTGGGCTCGCCCAGCGTCGCCCCCGACATCGGCAGCCGACACGAGCCGGCGGCTGTTGCCATAGGGGGGCCGCAGGCCGTCGACATCCACAATCGGCCCAAACTCGGCAAGCCCCAGCAGCTCCCAGGAACGGCAGTAGTGGTCGCCGGTCCAGCCGCCATCGAGCACGTGCGAAAAGCCAAAAAACCGCTCCGGCGGCGTGGCCGAGGGGAGCGACTGCCAGTCTTGCTCTTGATCACGGGGCCCACAGAGCATCACCACCCGGGCCACTTCGACTTCCTTGGCAAACCGGGCGGCAGTCGTCGAGCCGTGCGACGCCCCGGCCACGATCACCTTCGTCCAGTCGATCCCCGCGTTGTCGCTTGCGAAAAACTGCTCCCAGCGGGCATCCGGCTGCTCTTGCGAGAGCCACCGCACAAACTGGTGGGTCCGTTCGGCCATGCCGTCAGCAAAGGGAATCTCCACCTGCGGGCTGACGTCCCGCCCCGTCGCCGCCTCCAGCCGCACAAGCCCCCGGGCAAGCCGGTCGGTCGGCTTGACGATGCCAAACCAGGCCCTGGCATAGTGCGGCTGGACGACGTGGTAGCCGTAGCTCGCCAGCCGCTCAAAGAGCCGTTCGTTGGAGCCCATCAGCCAGACGACCAGCTGGCCTCGCAGCGGAGCGTCGAGGTCGACCATCGCATGCTGCAGATCCTGCGGCTTGCCGTCGCT
>CALCGM010000184.1 GCA_937900985.1 uncultured Planctomycetaceae bacterium
GCCGACCAGAGCCAAAGCGACGAGCAGGGCGACCGGAAGTTTTCGCAGGGTCATCTGGAGAACTCGCTATCCAGTTGGAGGACGCGTTGTTTCAGGTGAAACGCGTCGTTGCAGACGAGAGGAGAAAAGGACTGGGAAGGCTATCGCCGCCGGGAGCGGGAAGCAAGTTGCCGCGGTTCCTTTTGGTTCGCCGTCGCTCTGCCAGGCTGGAGCGGAGACGTCGCGAGTGGAGATGCCTCGAAGGGGGTGCGAGGTTGGCGACGTCGGCGTGGCGGTTCGTGCGATTGGACAGAAGAAGTCGGCCAGGATACGCTCCAGCGACGCTCGGTTCTTTGGCCATTTTGAGGGGCTCCCATGCCGCATTTCTTCGCCGTCATCGGTCTTCTGGAGAGCATCAGAGGTCGGGACGTCAGAGGTCGGAACGTCGTGCCTCATCTTGGGAGGATCGCCTTGGCCGTCGTGGCGGCTGCCAGTTTCCAAACGGCGACGCTCGCCTGGGAAACGCCGTCGGAAGCTGCAGCGGCTGATGTTGCTGCGATCCGGGCGGCGGCGGCTGCCTACCGCGAGGCACTTGCCAGAGCCGATGAAGAAGCCATTCAAGCTGCTTGGACCGCCGAGGGCGACATTGTCGACAGCTGGGGAAACCGCCTGTTGGCCCAAGACCCGAAGGCTCTCACGGCAGGGGTGGCGAGTGGTCCCCGCCCCGAGTTTCGCTTTGGAGAATCGCGGGTGCGTTTCATCACGCCCGACGTCGCGATCGAAGACGGCTCTGTCGACGCCATCCTCCCAGGCATGCAGAATCCCATCGAAGGCTGGTTTTCGGCTGTCTGGGTTCGTCAGGAGGCGACGTGGAAGCTCGCTAGCGTGCGAGAGGCTGAGCAGCCGTTGCCTGCAGGCGAGGACATGCTCGCTGACCTCGACTGGATGGTCGGCAGTTGGAAACTTGAGGTTGAGGCCGCCGAAAGCGATGCCTCGGCAGACAAGAAAGCCGCTTCCGCGATGGAGATGCGGGTTCGCTGGGATGCCGGCCGCATGTTTCTTATTCGCGAGGCTCGGGTGCCTCTCGTTGATGGCGAAGGAGCCGATGGCGAGGGTTTCTTGGAGATCCACCAGCAGATTGGCTGGGATCCCGACGTTCGTCGGATTCGCTCTTGGAGTTTCTCGTCGGACGGGAGCCGAAGTGAGGCGACCTGGTTTCGCGATGGCGGCTCATGGGTCGCCATGCGGACGGCCGTCTTGCCGACCGGCCGCCGCGAGACCGCCGTCAGCATCTACACCTACGACGGCGAAGGTCGGTGCGTCTGGCGGGTACTGCCTGAGGCACTTGAGGGCAACGATGGCCTGCCGACAAAGGCAACCTGGGTCCGGACGGCACATGGAGATGGAGAATGACCACGACCCGCATCGTTTTCACACTGTCCACGGCGGCCTGCTGGTTGACAGCCGCTGCCCTCGTCATGCCTGTGTCTTGTTTCTCGGCAAGGGCGGCCGAACAAGCCGTGGCCGACGATGCCGCAGGTGAACTGGCCCGCAAGTCTGACCTGCTGCATAGCTCGAGGTGGCAACAAGCCGTCACAGAGTTTGGTGGCTGGCTGACAACCCAGTCGATCTACTCTCCGGCGGAGGTTCAAGCGATCAAACTGCAGTTCAACGAGCGGGTCGCTGCGATGTCGTCGTATGAGCTTGAATACCTGCTCGACTCCATCTCGGCCAAGCTCCAGCTGCTCGACTCCCCGCAATCCCGGGATGCGAAGGCGTGGCTCGGCGAGTATCTCTCGGCCATGTCCGACGCCAGGCGAGCACAGGCGCTGAGGAATGTGCCCAACATTCTGGACATGAACGCTGCCCAGCTGTGGCAGGAAATCCAAAGGATCGATTCACTGCGGGCGAGCCTGCAGCAGCGGCAGCAGGGAGTGGAGTCTCGCCAGGCAACGATGGTCGATCGGGCCGCCGCCGGTCGGCAGGCCACGTCGGCGGCATCGCGGGAGGCAGCAGCCCGACAGCGTGCGGCCCCCTCCCATTCGCCCTACCGCTCGGGTGGCGGGTCTCTGCCATTCTCCGACGTGCCGCAGCGGCGGACATCGATTGGTATCGGGCCGATGGGCGCGTTCATCATGCTCTAAGGCCGGTGCCGGAGCATGGCTTTAGCGAGTCCAGACAAACTTCTCGGGCGAGAGCGTCTGTTCGCCGTCCCAGCGGTAGCTGCAGAGGAAGCCGCCCCTGGCCACGCTCCAGTCGACACAGGCGACATTGGAGCGGAGCAGTGAGGGGGCTGGCCCGCTGAGCCAGTAGTGGCCCACGAAGACCGGCTTGGCCGCTGCGGGGTAGGGAGCTGCGGTTGCCAGCACCTCGTCAGGCAGCGGCGCCTCAGACTCAATCGGCTCGCTGGCCATCGCGTAGCTGCCGAAGGTGTGGCCCTCCGGCGGCTCATACCACTTCGCCCGCGCAAGCGACCGTTCGTGGCCGTCTTTGTCGCGGAAGGTGGTGCCGGCAGGCAGGCGGATCTGCTTTCCCTTGAGAATCGCTTCGACCGGCTCGAAGAGGCTGCCTTCGGGCAGGCAGGCTTCCTGCAGAAAGGCGTCGGTGATCGGCCCGTTGATGGCTGACATCCGCGCGTCATCCCAGCAGGCATGCACCACCCGCAGCCCGTCGAGGTCGAGCCAGAGCGGCAGGGTGCGAAACCAGCCGAGAGCAGCCTCCATCGCATCACCAGAGAGCTGCCGCACGGTTTCGGCGTGCTGCCGAGCGTTTTTCTCGTTGTGGGGCCGCAGGTGGTTGCCACTGTCGGTCGGATGGGCCGTGTGAAACGCCAGCGCGTTGAGCTCATGGTTGCCCATCACCGCCAGGGCATGGCCCGCTTCCACCATGGGGCGAACGATGTCAAGCGTTTCGCTGATCATCGGGCCACGGTCGATGAAGTCACCGAGAAAAATCGCCTGCCGCTCTGGATGGCGATAGACGCCCGCACGGCGGGTGTAGCCCAGGGTGTGCAGAAGCCGTTGCAGGGGGTCGGCGTGGCCGTGGATGTCGCCGATCAGGTCGTACATGCGGGATGGATTTTCGGGGAGGGCAGATGATCTCCCCATCATCGTCATCACCGCAGCTTTTGGGAACGCGGCCACCGCACGCCCGCTCTGTGGGCCGGATTCCGTCTTCCCGGGCTTAGGGCTTCTTCAGCACCGCGTGGTCGAAGAGCTGGCCTGCATCGTCGAAGGCTTTGATGTCGAGGGTGTCGCCGAAGCAGGTGACGTAGGAGAAGTGGTGGCCGCGGCGGACGCGGTGCTGAAAGGCCGGCCGGTAGGGGCCGAAGGTTTCCAGGTGGCCGCCGGCGCCGCCGGTGATCATGTAGAGCGTGCCATCCTCGGTGACCGGCTTGCCGCCCCGCAGCAGCCAGCTCCGCTCATAGGAATGGATGTGGCCGTTCCAGACGATATCGACCGCATGCTTGTCGTAGAGAGCCACAAGCTGCTTGGCATTGGTGTCGCCGAAGGTCATCTGCGAGAGCGGCCTCTTCCAGTCGTTGCCGTAGTCGTCGTCGGAAGAGAAGGGCGGGTGGTGGTGCATGCAGATCTTCCAGCGGGCATCGGAGGCGGCCAGCTGCTCATCGAGCCACACATACTGCTCGCTGCCGGGGGCCACTGACTTGTTGCTGTCGATCATGAAAAACTGGATGTTGCCGCGACGGAAGGTGTAGTAATACTCCGGCTCCGGCAGGTGCATGTAGTTGTAGTAGTGGGTGGCGTTTTGCTCGTGGTTGCCGAGCACGGGATAGACCACCACGCGGCTGGCGAGCGGATCCATGTTGGGGAAGTAGTGCTCGGTCCAGTGCTTTTTGTTGGTGCCTGTGGTCACCAGATCGCCGCCAAGCAGGGCAAACTGCGGGCGAAACTCCCACATCGCTTCGGCGACCCGCTTGACCACCTCCGGCTGAGCCTGGCTATCGCAGATCACAGTGAAGGCGACAGGATCGTCCGGGCCGGCCGCGGTCTGGAACGTGCGGACATCCGTCGGCAACGAGTCGGCAGCGGAGACGTCGTCGCCCTGGCTCTCCGCTGGAGAGAGCGTGTTGTAGTAGTAGAGCATGTCGGGGGTGAGGCCGGTGATCGTCACCTCATGGATCGTGCGGGGCTCTGCCTCGCGAACTTCCTGCCCGCACTCGGCATCCAGGCCGTAGCGGACAATGCCGCGGCAGGCATGGGCGGTCTCCCACATGATCGTCATCGAGTCGGCCGTGCCCCACTGCAGGTAGGGCTTGATGATCATTTCGGGCGTTGCGTCGAGCGGAAGCGGCAGAGCGGCCGGGCCGTCGGCAGGCAGCGCGACCAGGTCAGCCCCATGCTCAAACTCATGAGCCACCCAGCTTGGCTTCGCGCACAGGTGGAACAGCTTCACGCTGCCGATGCGGCCCTGATGGACGTTGCACTCATTCACGTCGCGGTAGCCACCGAGCCAGATGCCGAGGTCGTCTGGCCAGACGATCTCGCCCGACTGGGCGTCTGACCGGGCTGTCGGCTCGCCGTTGACGTAGAGCATGAGGGTTTCGCCGTCGTAGGTGGCGGCGACATGGTGCCAACGGCTCTTCGCGTAGGGCGTGGTGCTCCGCAGATACTCGATGGTGCCGTCGTCGTCGGAGCCGCCTTCGGTGGCCAGGCCCACGTAAAACCGCTCGTTGTCGTAGCCGAGCACGAGGCCTTTTTCGGCTTCGCCATTGTCTTGCAGGGCCGAGAAGATGCCGCCCCAGCTCATCGGATGGTCGACGGTCACCCAGGCAGAGATCGTGAAGTCGCGGTGCGGGAGCAAAGAGCGAGCCTCCTCGCTTTCAGCGGTCACCTGATGACACTCCTCGAGGCCAGCGAATCGCAGGCCAACGATCGCTTCGTCTTCGGGCAACGGTTTGCCGCCGAGCATGACGGTGGGGCCGAACTGCGGGCTGAGCGTGGGCTGGCCAGCGTCGTCTGTGGAGACATGCTGCTTGGCAAAGCTGTAGGAGAGCACTGGATCGGGCGTCGGCTCGTGGGCAGGGGCTTGGCTCCCGCAGGCCAGTGCCAGGCAGCAGAGGATCCACGTGGCAAGACGATTCAGACGCATCGATGTTCTCCGAATGACGGCGGCAGCGACAGCTCGTTTGCACACGGGCTGCCGCTCACGGCCTCCTTATACAGGCTTGCCCGACACTCAAATTGTGAGAAGTCCGCGAGCAACTGCGGTGGGCCATCAGGGCTTCAGGGCGTGAAGATCGACGGTGTCGCCGAACTGTTGCTGTGGCGTTCCCAGTAGAGCAAAATCGCCGCGGGGGTGAGCGACGTGGGCCCAGCCGCGTCACTCGGCAGCGTGGGACGCCGAGAGGAAGGCTGCGAGGGTGGTCAGGTGCGATGCTGCCACCCGCATGTCGATAACCGGGCCTGGTTGCTTGTGGTAGCGAAGGCCGTCGTTTGTGACCCAGGCTCCGCGATCGTCCATCGCGTCGATGATGGTTCGTACCACTTTCTCCGAGACCTTTTTCACTGGAGCCCGGAAGTCGCTGGCGCGGGCGGCCGCGGCGATCCGCTCGTCGGGGCTGAACTGGCAGAGCGCGTCGTAGTCGCGACGGAGTTTTGGCAGCCGTGACGACACGGTGAAACTGTAGTGGGTGGGAAGGTCGGAGTCGTCGTAGGTCAGCTCGTAGCTGCGGGTGAAAAAGAGCGGCGTGTTGGTTTCGAGCTCGTAGAACCTCGCCAAGCGACCGTTGGGGAGCAGCGACGCTTCCAGGTAGTCAAGAGCCCGCGGGATCGGGGCGAGATAGCGCTGATCCGCCGTGCGGAGAGAGACCTCAAGGAGGGTTGCGATCACCGCTTGCGATTCACCACCAGCGATCGCTGGCGGCTCGAACCTGCGGGCCCAGATGGGCTGCAGCTTGGCGTTGTATTGCTGAGCCCAGGCGGGCTGCGGTTCGGGCATCTGAGCACGTAGTAGGAAGTCGGCTGCACGCAGGGCGGCGTCGCGGTAGCGGGGCTCGTCGTAGGCGTCGGCAGCGAGAAAAAGCGTGGCGATCACATCGGTCATCAGGTTGTCGTTGAGCGTGGGCTGACTCCAGTACTCCTGGTGTCCCAGATACTCTCGCGACCACTCGGTGGGGTAGCGAGCTGGCGTGCCGGGGTCGGTGGCATCGGCGGAGTTGCTTGACCAGACCTGCGGAAAGCCGCCGTTGGCGAACTGCCCGTTTTCCAACAGCCCGTCGAGGGCGTAGGTCACGGTGTCGTGAACCGCGGCATGCTCAAACCCGAGAGCCCGGTCGAGCCTGATCAGGAAGCGGATGGCCGACTGCGTCTTGTCATCGTCGAGGCTCGACTGGTCCTTCTGCTTCGGAGCGGGCTTCTCGAAGCGGTAGGCCCACCTCTGGCGTCGCTCAGGCTCAAACTCGATGCTCGCCTGCCATCCACCCGACCGCATCTGCCCCAGCCGCAGCGCGTCAGCGGCTGCCAAGGCGGCGTCGCGAAACAGCGGGTCGCCGGTGGCTTCAAACAGCCGCACAAACGCCTCGCCGACAGCGGGCGTGCCAGGCGGCTGGATCCAGAGTGTGGTCTCGTCGACCACGCCCTCGCCTTCACGCAGCGCGAGGTCGTCGCTATAGCGCCACACGTAGCCGCCGTGACTGGCGACCTGCTCCACGAGAAACGTGGTTGCTCGGCGGGCTGCCTGGAGCGCAGGCTCCCGCGGCGTGGCAGCCCTTCCAGGCCGCAGACCCACGAGAACGAAAAGAGCGGCGAGGAGACAGATGGAAATACGAAACAGTGGCCGCATGGCTTTCCTGGGCTCGGGATCAGAATCGACTGGGCGATCGCCCCCCACATGATGATAACCTTCTTTTCATTGGGGATGGGCTTTGTTTCATGCAGACAGACGAGGGTTCCATGGGCGACGCGCATCGCGAGATTCTTGTGGCGACCGACTTCAGTGCGTCGAGTGCGGCGGCGGTCGCCCATGCGGCCAGGCTGGCGATGGAGTCGGGAGCTCGGCTGCATCTTTTGCATGTGATTCCGCCGGCTGATCGATCCTCCGGGCAGCTTGCCGATGAGCGACGGCACAGCCTGGAGCGGCTCGCTGGGGTGATCAGCGCGGATGCCGAGCTTGCGCTCAAGACCGTCAAAGAAGTGCGGGTGGGGCGGCCTGCTGAAGCGATCGTCGCCTACGCCCGCGAGGCCGGGAACGACCTGGTGGTGGTGGGCACGCATGGCCGCAGCGGCCTGCGACGGCTCGCCTTGGGCAGTGTGGCGGATCGGGTGCTCCGGGATTCGCCGTGCCCTGTGGTGGTGATCAAAAATGGTGACGATCCGCAGGGTGCCGCAGATGATGGCCCCGACTTTGTTGAAGAGCCGATCAGCCTGGAGTCGCCCGCGCTCGACCTGATCGACCGTGGCCGCCGGCTGGCCGCCACCGATATCCACATCGATCCCGTCAGCGACGTGAAGTATCTGGTGCGGATGCGGATTGACGGGAGGCTCGTCACCTACTGCGGGCTGGAAACACCTGTGGCGCAGCATCTGATCAATCGGCTCAAGACGCTCGCGGGCCTCGATATCGCCACCTCGTTTCGGCCCCTGGAAGGGCGGCTGCGGCTGCCGGAGGCGATCGATGACACGGAGGTGCGGATCACCACATCGCCTGTGGCCGGAGGGGAAGCTGTGTCGCTGCGGCTGCTGATTCGCAGCCGCGTGTTTCTCCCACTGGACGACCTGGGGCTCTCGGCAGGGCACCTTGAAGCCATCCGTGGGATGGTCCGCACCGTGGAAGGCCTTGTGGCGATCAGCGGCCCCACGGGCTCCGGCAAGACAACGCTCGCCTATTCGATGCTGGAGTCGCTCGCCTCGGTTGAGCGAAACATGGTCTCGATCGAAGACCCGGTGGAGGTGGCCGTTCCCTTCATGCGGCAGCTCTCGGCTGACGAGAAGCACGGGCTTTCCATTGCGGCAGGGCTGAGGGCCATCTTGCGGATGGACCCCGATGTGGTCTATGTCGGCGAGGTACGGGATGCCGAAACCGCCAAGGTGGCGATGCAGGCGGCCAACAGCGGCCGCTACGTGCTCTCCACGTTGCATGCTCGCTCGGTGGCCTCGACTGTCGCTGGGCTGCTGAGCATGGGGCTTGCCCCGCACACGCTGGCAGCCAACCTGACGGGCGTGGTCAATGTGCGGCTTGTGCGGAGGCTCTGCACCGCGTGTCGCAGGCCGGAGCTTCCCTCGGAGGCGTTTCTGCAGCTCTGCGACGAGGCCGGTGTGCCGCGGCCGGCAGAGCTCTTCCGGCCGGAAGGCTGCCCCGCCTGCCGAAGCACCGGGTATCGAGGACGCATCGGTCTCTATGAGGTCGCCGGGATCACCACCGCGCTCGCTGACGCGATCGTTGAGCGGCTTGATGAGCGAGCCTTTGAAACGGTGCTGCGAAACGCCGGCGTCAGGCCGCTGCGGAGCGACGCGGTGGAGAAAATCGCCGCAGGGCTGGTCGACGAGCGGGAGGCATCAGGCGTTCACTGGCTTGCCTGAGCCCCAGCCGCCTGCAGATCAGCCTGCCAGCTCAGGCCGCTGCGGACGCTGTGGCCGAGGGTCTCCCCGTTCGGGGCCTTCGCCGCCCCGGCCGCCGCCCCCGCCTCCTCGGCGAAACAGGTTGGCCATGCCATTTTGAAACTCGTCGAGCGAAACCTTGCCATCGCCATTGCTGTCGAGGGTCATCAGCCGGTCGGCCATCGGGTTGCCTTCAAGTTCGGCTGCGGTGACCGCCCCGTCGCTGTCGGTGTCCATGCGGTTGAACATCGCTGCCGGGTCGAAGCGGTTCTGCTGGCCCCCACCGCCGCGTTGGCCTCCGGGGCCGCCCCGGCCGTTCGCTTCCGCCGGCTGCTCGTCCTCCGGCTCCGGTTCGGCAGCCGGCTCGGTCTGCACGACCTCGTCGCCCTTGTCGGTCACGCAGTAGAGATGGGCGGAGCTTCGCATCACCAGCTTGCCGTCGCTGACAGCAGGCGTGCCGCGAAACTCCTCGGCAGGGCGGGCCACCTCGTTGACAGCAATCTGCTTGGGGCCATCCTCAGTGAGCGCAAACACAAACATCTGCCCGCTGCCGTTGAGCGAGTAGAGCGTGTCACCGACAACGATGGGCGACGGATAGTCGAGCGAGCCGAAACGGCCGCCGGTTGCCCGGGCGCCGCGGAGCCGGGTCTGGCCGATCCGCTCTCCGGTCGCGGAATCGATGCGGGTGAGAATGTTGCGGGCCACAAGGTAGATGCCCGTGTCGTGCTGCACCGCTGAGGCAAACGCCGTTGTGTCGCCACCGTTCCAGACGGTGTTGGTCGTGGTCACGTCGCCTGTGCCGCCGGCGTCAACCGCCACGCTGCCGCCGCCGCGGCCTGTGAAGGCAAACACCCGCGTGCCGTCGACGATTGGGCTGGCGTAGGCCTGCTCGGCGTCGGTCGCCTTGGCAAACCAGCGGAGCTTACCGCTCGCCGGATCGAGGCCCCACAGTTCTCGCGACACGCACATCACCAGATCGGTGCGGTCGTCGTTGATCGCAACCAGCGTGGGCGTGCCCCACATGCCATCCAGCCCGGCTGCCTCCTGCCGCCAGACCTCGCTGCCGGTCTCGGCATCGAGGCCGATGATCGACTGGCTCTCGGCCGATGCGGTCACGATCACGGTGCCGTCGTAGATGATCGGGCTGGACGACGAGCCCCAGCGGGTGGGATCCGACTCCATGCCGACACTCACCTGCCACAGCGGCGTGCCGTCGAGGTCGAAGGCATGCACTCCGCTCTTGCCGAAGAAGGCAACCACGCGGCTGCCGTCAGAGACCGGGGTGTGGGAGGCGTAGCCGTGGGCCGTCACGCCAATGCCCGAATAGGGATCTTCCGGCAATGCGGCCTTCACGTCGGCCTGCCAGAGCTTTTCACCGGTCGCGAGGTCGACGCAGACGAGGTGCCGCATCAGCTGGTCGATGTCGCCGGGATCTTCCTGGGTCAGGCCGTAGCCGGAGTAGCAGGTCACAAACACGCGGCCATCGACGATGATCGGGCTCGAAGCGCCGGGCCCGGGGAGGGGCGTTTTCCAGGCGAGGTTGGCTTCGGGCGACCATTCCGTGGGGACGCCCGCGACCTCAGCCACCACGCCTCGGCCCGCCGGCCCTCGGAAACGCGGCCAGTCGTCTGCCGACTGAGCGATCGACGCCAACGATACCGCGGCGGTGAGCAGAACGGCCAGAACTCGCATAGCGATCTCCGATCAAAAGGACAGGCGTGTGTTGAGCAGCGTGCGGCTCAGCGATCCTCATCGTGCCGGACTGGCTTTCCATGCCAGCCGCACCCGGCGTATCCTCTCACACAGGTGTCATGGAGGCAAAGAGCGGGAAGGGGCAGCGATGCGTCTGCTGATAACACTGGTGGTGCTCGCGGGGCTCGTGGCTGGGGGCGTTGCCTTCTACAAGCCGCTCCTGGAATCGATCGAGGCGGCAAACCGGCCCACGTTTCGCACCCAGACGGCCGAACGAGGGCCTGTCACCGAGGTGATCAACGCCACCGGCACGATTGAGCCGGTGGAGTCGGTGCATGTGGGGGCGTTTGTGTCGGGCACGATCGTGACCCTCGAGGCCGATTTCAACGACGAGGTTGAGGCGGGCGACCTGCTGGCGGAGATCGATCCGCGGCTCTACCAGTCGAACGTCGCCCGCGACGAGGCCGCCCTGGCCGCCCGCAAGGCCGAGCTGCAGCGGGCCGAGGCGATGCTCGAGCATGCGAAGAAAGACGAGGAGCGGGCCAAGACCACCAAGGCCCGCAGCCCTACGTCGATTCCCGATGCCGAAATCGACGAGGTGACCTTCTCGCGGATGGCGAAGGAGGCGGAAATCGAGGTGGCGGAGGCTGCGGTCCGCCAGGCGGAGGCCAATCTCGGCAACTCCAAGGCCAACCTCGACTACACCCGCATCGTGGCCCCCGTGTCGGGCATCGTGATCGATCGCAAGATCGACCGTGGCCAGACGGTGGCCGCCCAGTTTCAAACGCCCGAGCTGTTTGTGATCGCTCCCGACATGCGGGAGCGGGTGCGGATCTTTGCCGCGGTCGATGAGGCCGACATCGGCCGCATCCGCACGAGCCGGGAGAGCGGCCGGCCGGTGCGGTTTACCGTCGACGCCTATCCCGGCGAAATGTTTTCCGGTGAGATCGAGCAGGTGCGGCTCAACTCCGACACGCTGCAAAACGTGGTCACCTACCCGGTCGTCCTGTCGGCAGCCAATTCCGAGCTCAAGCTGCTGCCCGGCATGACCGCCGACATCTCCTTCGAAATCGACACCCGCACCGACGTGCTGCGGGTCCCCAACGCCGCTCTGCGGTTTTTCCCCAAGCGTGAGCATGTCCGCGAGGAAGACCTGCCGATCCTCGATGGCGAGGAGGTGCTCGCAGATCTTCGCAGCTCCTCGGCGGTGCAGCCCGATGCCGAGAGCCGGGCGGAGGCCGAGGAGGATCGCCGCCGGCATGTGTGGGTGGAGGAAAACGGCCTGCTCAAGGCGGTCGCGGTAGAAACGGGCCTCAGCGACTACCGCACGACTGAGGTGATTGCCGGCGACATCGACGAGGGGCTGGCCCTGGTCGTGGGGGTTCGCGACGACAGCTGACGGAGGGCGACATGGCCACGTTTGGAATTGCCGCGCGGGCCCTGTCGCGACAGCCGCTGCGGGCCGGGCTGACGGTGCTCGGCGTGGTGATCGGGATCGCGGCCGTGACCACACTTGTGTCGGTGGGGCAGAGCGCGGGGCGGCTGATCCAGGGCCAGTTTGCGGCCCTCGGCACCAACGTGATCGTGGTGATCCCCGGCACGGGCGACCGCTCGGGCGTGCGGCAGGGGCCGCTGCCGAGTCTGACCGCCGAAGATGCGGAAGCGATCGCCGAGGAGTGCGACGGCGTGCTGGCGGTCACCCCGCTGGTTGGCGCGGTCGCCCAGGTGATCTATGGCCGCACCAACTGGAACCCCAAGGAGATCTACGGGGTGGGGGCCGACTACCTGCTGGTCCGCAACTGGGGCGTGCGGGCCGGTGGCTTCTTCACGCAGCGGGATGTGAATGGAGCGGAGAAGGTCTGCGTCTTGGGGCAGACGGTGACCGAACGGCTCTTTCAGACCCGCAATCCGCTCGGGGCGACCGTGCGGATTCGCAACATCCCGCACCGCGTGATCGGCGTGCTGGAGCGGAAGGGGGCGAATATGGTGGGGGCCGATCAAGACGACGTCGTGCTCCTGCCCTACACGAGCGCCCGCAAGCGGCTGATTGGCAGCGGCTTTAAGGATGTGCATGCGATCCTCGTCTCAGGCCGCAGTGTCGACTCGATGGAAACGACGACCGAGTCGATCCGCGGGCTGCTGGCCGACCGGCATCGGATTCCGCCGGGGCAGCCAAACGATTTTCAGGTGCAAAACACCACCGAGATCGCCGCGGCCCTCGGCGTGGTCACCGGGATCATGACCGCAATGCTCGCCTCGATTGCCGGGATCTCGCTGCTGGTCGGTGGCGTGGGCATCATGAACATCATGCTCGTGTCGGTGACCGAGCGGACCCGCGAGATCGGCATCCGCATGGCGATGGGGGCCCGCAGCCGCGACATCCTGCGGCAGTTTCTCGCCGAGTCGATGCTGCTGGCGGCCACCGGGGGCCTGATCGGCTTTGGGCTGGGTGTGGCTGGCGCCGCTGGCGTGACCCTCGCGATCAACACCTGGAGCAGCGGCACCGACTGGCCGGTGGTGATCTCGCTGCCGGCTGCGGCAATCGCGATCGTGTTTGCCGGCGTGGTCGGCATCTTCTTCGGCTACTACCCCGCCTGGCGGGCGAGCCGGCTCGACCCGATCGAGGCGCTCCGCTACGAGTAGAAGGCTCGGATGGGCCATTCGCGTGGCCCAGGCAATCCGCGAGGTGTCGCACGAGCGGGGGGGGCCAACGGCGTTGTCGACCTCACGCCGTTTGAGTTTCTCGATCGTTTGGCGGACCTCGTGCCGCCGCCGCGAAAGCACCGACACCGCTACCACGGGGTGTTTGCGCCGAATCACAAGCTCAGGCGGG
>CALCGM010000185.1 GCA_937900985.1 uncultured Planctomycetaceae bacterium
CGATCCGCTTGGGGCGGTGAATGAGGTAGTTGAGCACGTTGCAGCCGCCGCTGGAAATCGTCAGCAGCTGCGAGTCGGGGCCGATCCCCAGGGCCTCGGCATCAACGCGAGGGTCTTCCCAGATCTGGTTGTAGACAAAGCCCTTGAACCACATCGTGAACATCCGCTCCAGCACGCCGCGGCGGCTGGCGAGACGGTGGTGGTGAACCGCCTTGCGGAGATGGCTTCGAGTGCTGGGTCGAGCGGCAAGCGATGCAGGCATGGAACAGCGTGATCCCCGATGGTGTGAAAACCCTCAAGATCCACAGCATACCCGGCGGCGACGGCCAACGTGAGGCCCGTCGCCCTGAAAACCGGGATTTGGACTCGTGAGGGAGAGAGAACGGTAGGCGACCCTCCCCAGGGCCGCCAGAAGCAGGTCTACTGAACCGCTGCCCCGGCGGCGGGCGGGGCTTCGAGGATGTCTGGAGCCGGGGCACGGCGGTCGATTTCCGCGGTGACATTGGCGGTCAGCCGGCGGAGCTCCCGGCCCAGCTCCACAATCGCCTCCTCGGTTTCACGGAGTTCGGCGGCGATGGTGTCGTGCCGCTGCTGCACAGAGGCTTCGATCCGCTCGGCTGCCTGGAGGTCTTGCTCCCAGCCCTGCTGGTCGTCTGTCAGCTGGGCCTTTTTCTCGTCGAGCAGAGCCAGCTGGTTTGTGGCGTTTTCGGTGGCACCCTGAAGTGCCCTGGTGCGGGCCTCCGAGTTTTCCAGCGTCCGCTCGAGGTCTTTGCGGATGCGGTAGAGGCCGAGCGCCTGCAGGTTGTCGAAGACGGGAACAGGCTCCTCATTGCCAACCCGCTTGGTGACCGCGTCGGCTCCCAGCATCTGCGTCTGGCCGTCGGTCAGTGGCCGACGGTAGAAGCGGCGGAGCACCTCGGTGGTTCCTGAGGCTGCCAACTGCTCGGCAGTCTTCAGGTCGAGCACGGCCTCGCTGCCGGCTTCGAAGACGATTGGCTCGTCGTTCGGATTGGTCTGATGCGTGTAGGCCTCTTTGAAGCGGACGTCCGCCCAGTAGAGTCCGGGCGGGATCACCCAGCGGTAGGCGGCCTGGCCAGCGTCGGCAAGCAGCAGAGGCAGCTGCTCAGCAGGGAAAGCAGGCACAACCTCACCAGCCTGAAACCTGGTCACCGTGCCGTCGGGCCAGGTGAAATCGGTGGCTTCACCAAACGTGACCTCGGCCCAGCCAACGCCGGGGGGCGGCTCGGGCGTTGACGCAAGCGCCTCAAAGACGCGGCCCGCCTCGATGACGTCGGCCGGGATCAGTGGAGCATTGCCGCCGTTGATCGTGAACGTGGTGATGTCGGTGTTCATCTGCTCAACCGCAGCCACGTCGTCGTCTGGCGTGACGCCAGGCCAGGTCGGGTCGGCGGACGTGTCGTCGGTCTTGTAGAAGGCCAGCCAGCGGTCAACCGGCAGGCTCTCCAGCACGAGCACATCGTCGTGTGGCAGGGCCCACCGCCTGAGATCGGTGTCGTCGGCCGGCACCAGCGGGGTGATGTCGAGTGAGCTGCCGTTGACGGCCGTCACCTGAAAGGCGCCCACGTAGCCCCCCTGCTGCCCGTCGACCGTCTCGTCAAACACGTAGACGGGAGCACCCTCGTTGATGGCGGGGGTTTCTGAGGTGGTGATCTCGACCGTGCCGGGCTGGCCGTTGCCCGGGGCCGTGAAGCGGGCATGCCGCCACCAGATGCCACGCCATGAGTTGACCCGTTCCCGCTGCCGCGTCCAACGCTCGCGAAGCTCTGCCAGGTCTTCCACAGAGCAGTTTTGCAGGGAGTTGACACTGCACTCGCCGACAGGCGATGTCGATCCGTCGGGGTTGAGGATCAGGCCGTCTCGGGCCCGGGCCACATCTGCCCGCAGCGAGTTGACCCGCTCTCGCCATGCCCTCTCTCGCTCACCCACCATGCTGACGAGCAGGAGATAGCCGAGCGAGGAGAGGATCACGAGCACCGCAGCGGTGATGGTGCCGGCATTCCAGCCCTTGGCGCCAACCCCGACAAAGACGAGGGCCGCGAGGAACAGAATGCCGATGATCGCGAGGATGACGTAGGTCATGGGAAACCCCTGAACGCGAGAGCGGTTCGTCAGGCCCGCTATCTCCACGGGCATGGCCAGGGAGTATAGCCATGGCCCCCCCGTTCCCTGGGAGACCGTTTTTTTCGATTTTTCCAGCCTTCGCCCTCTTTTTTCTTTGCCGTGCCGGCGGCGACACCTGTCGCCCGCGGGCGACCCGCGGTGGCGACAGGTGTCGCCGGCAGGCGACAGTCATGCCGGTCCGGAAGCATGGGTGGTCTGCCCGGAATGCGAAAACCCTGCCGTTTCCGTGTGACTCTGCGGAATACGGAAGGTTTGGCATGGAATCTGCCCCTTTCGCACTGCTGAGCCCTGTGGTGTCTGAGCCACGCGGGTGATCGATCGCTTCCCCGGGAGATTCCGCCGCCATGCCCGCCACCTCTGCCGCTCTGTCGTCTGCCGCTGCTGTTGCGCGGGGCCGTGCTCGTCAGGCCGACGCTGTCGGCGTCACTGAAGATCCGGTTCGGCTCTATCTCAGTCAGATGGGCGGCATCCCCCTGCTGACCCGGGAGACGGAGGTGGCGAGCGCTCGAGAGATCGAACGCTGGCGACGCGACTTTCGGCAGACGCTGCTGTCCAACGACTTCGTGCGAGGCGGCGCGATTCGTCTCCTCGAGCGTGTGCACGAAGGCACGCTCCGCCTCGATCGCACGATCGAAGTGGCGGTCACCGACACCAAGGAAAAGAAACGAATCCTCGCCAGGCTCGGCCCCAACCTGTCCACACTCCATCGGCTTGAGGTGGAGCATCTCGAGCTGTTTCGCCTGGCCACGTCGCGGAAGGCGACGATCTCGGCTCGCCGCAGGGCGTGGCGGCGGCTCGTGCGGCAGCGAAACAAGGCGGTGCGGCTGGTTGAAGAGCTGCACCTGCGGATTCAGCGGCTCTACCCGCTGCTGGAGCAGCTGCGTGACATCGGCCGCCGGCTGGGGATGGCTGCCGCCGATGCCTCGGCCGACAAACCCTTTTCGGCCGAACAGCGGAGGCTGCTGTGGCACACGCGTGAAACGCGTCCGACGCTCGCCCGCCGCCTCACCCGGCTCGACGACCTCCAGGGGCGGTACGACAAGGCCAAGCGGGAGCTGGCTGCCGGCAACCTCCGGCTGGTGGTGTCGATCGCCAAGCGGTATCGCAATCGTGGGATGAGCTTTCTCGATCTGATCCAGGAAGGCAACGCTGGGCTGATGCGGGCGGTCGACAAGTTTGAGCATGCCCGTGGCTTCAAGTTTTCCACCTACGCGACCTGGTGGATTCGGCAGGCCATCACGCGGGCGATCGCCGACCAGAGCCGCACGATCCGCGTGCCTGTCCACATGATCGACACGATGACCCGACTGCGGAATCTGACCCGCGACTTTCTGCAGGCCAACGGCCGCGAGCCCTCGGTGGAGGAGCTTGCCGAGCTCTCCGGCCTCTCCCACGAAGAGACCCTCTGCGTGTGGCGGATGTCGAGGCAGCCGTCGTCGCTCGATCAGCCGGCGGGAGACGAGGAGACCGCAACGTTTAGCGATGTTGTTGAAGATCCCCGGCAGGACGACCCGTTGCTTGGCCTTAAGCAGCAGTCGCTCAAGCGATCGATTGGCAAAGCGCTCGCAGGGCTCTCATATCGCGAGCGGGAGATCCTGCGGCTTCGCTTCGGGCTTGCCGATGGCTACACCTACACCCTCGAAGAGGTTGGTTCCATCTTCAGTGTGACCCGCGAGCGGGTTCGCCAGATCGAGGCCAAGGCGGTGGAGAAGCTTCGCGATCCGAGTGTCGACGGCCACCTGGCGGAATACCTCGACCACGAGCCGGTGGCTGCCGGCTGCTGATGCGGTGGGGCGGCCGACGGCAACGTTTGCCGCACGAGAACAAAACAGGCGGGCAACCGGTGTCGGTTGCCCGCCTGCGAGTCTTCGTGTGAGGTGCGGCCGGGTCAGGGCCGGCCCGTGCCGCTGCTCGCTCAGCCCTTGGCCTCGTCGAGCGCCTGCTGGAGTCGCTCCTTCGGCTGAACGCCCATGAACTGCTGCACGAGCTGCCCGCCCTTGAAGATCATGATCGCCGGGATGCTCGCCACGTTGTAGGCCATCGCCGTGCGGCTGTTTTCGTCGACGTTCACCTTGCCAATCCGGCAGGTTCCCTCGTTTTCGGCAGCGAGCTCGTCGATCGCCGGGCCGATCATCCGGCATGGGCCGCACCATGGCGCCCAGAAATCGACGAGCACGGGCACGTCGGCGCTGAGCACTTCCTGCTGAAAGTTGTCGTCGGTGAACTCGAGGGCATTCCCCATCCGGTGACTCTCCTTTACTTCACAATCGCGTTCGGGCTATCTGGTATGCGGGGCCGCTGCGGTGCGGATTCCCGATCGACCGGAAGTATAGCAGGGAGGCGAAGCGGGATGGCTCGTGAGGTGCATGTCATCAGGCTGACCGCGGCCTGGGAGCGGTCGGAACAGGCCGGCTGGGTGCGGCAGTTTGGGCGGCCGAGCGGGCTTGGCGGCGACCACCGTGTCTGCCTCGTGCTCGACAGCCCGCCTGGGGAGCTGCAGCTGCGGCTCAACGATGTTCCCCTCGGCCCTCCCGATCGCGTTGAGGCCGAGCGGATGGCCTGGAATGTCACCACGCTTCTGTTGCCGCGAAACAGACTCGAGCTGGGCAGTCATGCGGATCTTGGTCCTCCTCCGCCGGCCGGCCGAGGGCCTCTCCCGTCTGCCTTCGGCGAGGTGCTTTTAGAGATTGTCGCTGAAAGCGACGTGAACAACGCTTGACGACATCCTGCTTGTCGCGATACGACGACGCTCAGAAGCGGTGAACGAAGGCACGCGGAGTGTCTCGTCCCGCTCACGCCTCGGAGTCAAGCGAGCATGTCCATTATTCGAGTCGGTTCCACCAGCAGTTATGCCGAAGGATGGGAGGCCATTTTCGGAGCAGTTGGCGGGAAGCGGGCGGGCAAAGCCTCCGCCAAAAAATCTGCCACCAAAAAAGCTGTGGCCAAGAAGCCTGCGGCCAAGAAGGCTGCCAAAAAGAAGGTGGCCGGCAAAGGACGTCGCGGCTGAGTCGCGAGCCGCGGCAGCTGGCTGGCCACGGATCTCAGGGGTGCCGGTTCGACGTCGTTGGCGAGGTCAGCTCCCCGCGAGGTCGGCCGCACGGTCGGCTGCCGCTTTGACCGCGTCGATCAGAGCGGCTCGCAGGCCCATCCGCTCGAGCGTGGCGAGTCCTGCAATCGTGGTTCCAGCCGGACTTGCCACGCGATCTCGGAGACTGGCTGGATGTTCGCCGGTCGCCTCAAGCAGCGCTGCGGTGCCCGCGAGCGTCTGGATGGCGAGCTGCTGCGCGAGTGGGCGAGGGAGGCCCGCGAGCACGCCGCCATCCGCCAGGGCTTCAGCCATCATCGCCACGAAGCCTGGCCCCGAGCCGGAGAGCCCAGTGACCGCGTCGATCAGCCGTTCAGGAAGCTGATGGACATGGCCGACGGCTGAGAGCAGCTGTTCGATCTCCGCGAGCGTCTGCTGAGGGACATCGCCGTTGGACGCGATCGCCAGCACCCCGCGGCCGATCAGGCAGGGCGTGTTGGGCATCACCCGGACCACCCGAGATGTGCCCAGCCAGGATGCCAGCCGGGAAATCGGCAGCCCCGCCACCACCGAGACCACCGTGCTGCGGTCGGCGAGCGAGCCAGCGAGGCCGTGGCATGCCCCTTCCGCGTGCTGCGGCTTGACGGCGAGGACGACCAGGTCGGCCCCGGCAACCGCCGCCTCGGCCGACGGACAGGCGATGGCGGCAGGCACGGCGGCGAGAAACCGCGAGCGAGCGTCTGCCGACGGGTCGTAAAACTGGATGGACGCGGCATCGACCAGGCCGCTTCGGCAGAAGCCCGAGGCGAGTGCGAGGGCCATCTGCCCCGCTCCGATGATCCCCAGCCGCGGGCTGGCTGCTGCCGATTCATGCATCGAAAAACTGCCTTTATGGAGTGTCGGAGGTGTCGAGGGCGGCGTCGATCGCGTCGAGGTGAAGTTTGGCGAGCCAGAGCTGGCTGGAGCGATCCGCAGACCGACCGGTGGTCCAGAGCAGATGGCGGCCCTCCGGCGAAAAGACAGGCAGCACGTCGGCGGAGGGGTGGTCTGTCAATCGGATTGCAGGGCTGAAGCGAAGCCGGCCCGTGCGCTCGTCTTCGTCGTAGCGAGCGAGCCAGAGGTCGTAGTTCGGACGGACGGTCGGATCCGAGTGGTCGGCTCCCGTCCAGATCAGCCAGGGCTTGGTGGGATGCCAGTAGGGAGCCCACTCCACGCTCGTGCCGGCGGTCACCGCCTGGTCGTCTGATCCATCCGCCCGCATCACGTGGATGTGCAGTTCGTCCTTCTCGAGCCGGTCGGTGCGGTAGGTGATCCAGCGGCCGTCGGGGGAGAAAAACGGTCCTCCGTCGTAGCCGGGCTCGTTGGTCAGCTGCCGCACGTCGCTGCCGTCGGCGTTCATCAGGTAGATGTCGGGGTCGCCGTCACGGTCGCTGACAAACAGCACCTGGGAGCCATCCGGCGAGTAGGAACACTCCGCGTCGTAGCCGGCGGCATCGGTCAGGCGGGTGTAGCTGCTGGGATCGCCAGCCTCGGCGTGGGCGTCGAGCGGTGCGGTGAAGATCTCCATAAACGGATCGAAGTCCCAGGCGTAGCGGCGGCGGCGGCCGCTGGCGGCGTCTTCGGCGGCCTGGCGGCGGGCGGCTTCTTCGGTGGCGTCGACTGCCGGGTCGAGGTGGCTTGAGGCAAACAGCAGCCGCGACCCGTCGGGCGAAAACCAGCTGCAGGTGGTCCGTCCGCGGCCTGTGCTGATCCGCAGCGGCGTCGCGGGCCGGGGAGCAGCGAGATCGATCGGCTGGAGATAGATCTGATAGAAGGGGTCGCCCTGTGGGACCGCCTGATAGCAAATCAGCCGCGAATCGGGCGAGAAGTAGCCCTCGCCGGCTTTCGTCGCCCCCATGGTGATCTGCACCGGATCGCCAAAAAACGACGTCTCGAGTTCCGAGCCAGCAGCCAGGCGAACCAGGCCCACCGCCACGACGGCCATCAGCAGCAGTGGTGCTGCGGGCACGGAGGATGTGTTGCACACAGGCACGAGCGTCTCGGAGCGTTGCATGGGCTCTCTCAAGAATCGAGTTTGCAGATTGAGCGACGTTTCGCTGACAGTATAGTCCTGGTCGGCAACCGCGAGTGACGCGGCCGCTCCCACCAAAGCCCTGCAAACACACCAACACGAAAGACGCGGCGTGAAGATCTACACCAAGACCGGAGACGCGGGAGAGACGGGGCTCTTTGGCGGTCCACGGGTGCGCAAAGACCACGCCCGCATCGAGGCTTTTGGCACGGTCGACGAGCTCAACAGTCAGCTCGGTGTGGTGCGAAGCCTGCCGCTGCCCGAGGGCATCGACACGCTGTTGCGACGGGTGCAGTGCGAGCTCTTCGACATGGGGGCGCAGCTGGCAACGCCCAATCCGGCAGAGGACCGCATCAGCCTCAGCCATGTTGAAGCGATCGAGAAGGAAATCGACACCTTCGATGCCGCCCTCCCGCCGCTCGACTGCTTCATCCTGCCGGCAGGCACACCGGCTGCTGCTGCGATTCACGTGGCCCGAACCGTCTGCCGCAGGGGTGAGAGTCGGGTGGTCTGGCTCTCGATGGAGCCT
>CALCGM010000186.1 GCA_937900985.1 uncultured Planctomycetaceae bacterium
CCCCTGGAGGCCCTGAGTCTCCCCGAGTTGTCTGGCTCCCTGCGGATCGCTTCAACGCGTCGGGGCCGGACATCGACGCCCTTCGCCGCTGCCTGGCCGATCCCTCCGTCACCGTGCATGCCCATGACCTCAAGCGGCAGCTCGTGGTGGGCAGTGGGTTTGGCCTCCTGTGTGCAGAGCCCGGTTTTGACACACTGGTGGCTGCCTACCTCCTCGACGCGGGCCAGCGCAGCTACAGCCTTGCCGACATCGCCCAGAGGCATCACGTTCCAGCCCCGGCAGGGCTACCGGCGGCCGATGCCACCAGCACACCGGAAGAAGCGGCCGCTGTGGCGACGGCCGTGCTGGCCGTGGCAGGCCCAATGCGAGAGGCCCTGGAGGCTGCGGGCCTCAGCGACCTGTTCTCCAGCGTGGAGATGCCGCTGGTCGGCGTGCTGGCCGACATGGAGCTCCGCGGCGTTCGCGTCGACACGCCTACTCTTGCGCGGCTCTCCCAGACCTACGCTGTGAGACTCGCCGGCCTCGAAGACGAGATCACGCAGCTTGCCGGCCATCCTTTCCTGATCAGTTCGCCGGTGCAGGTCCGGCAGGTGCTCTTTGACGAGCTCGGCCTGCCGGTGATCAAGCGCACGAAGACCGGCCCCAGCACCGATGCGGAGGTCCTCGAAGAGCTGGCCGATCGACACCCGCTCCCCCGAAAACTGCTGGAGCACCGCCAGTTTTCCAAGCTCAAGAGCACCTACGTCGACTCGCTGCCGCAGCTGGTCGATCCCGCCACCGGCCGCATCCACGCCTCTTTCAACCAGACGGTCACCGCCACAGGCCGGCTCTCCTCCAGCAATCCCAACCTGCAAAACATCCCCATCCGCACCCGCGAGGGCCGGGAAATCCGGGCAGCCTTTCAGCCCTCTGAACCAGGCTGGCGGTTTGTGGCGGCCGACTACTCACAGATCGAGCTGCGGGTGCTCGCCCATCTCTCGGGCGACCCTGCGATGCGGTCGGCATTTGAAGCAGGCGACGACATCCACACGCGAACCGCCATGGCAGTCTTCAGCGAGCCTGCCGACGCGATCACGGCCGACATGCGGCGGGCGGCCAAGGCGGTCAACTTCGGCATCCTCTACGGCCAGAGTGGCTTCGGCCTGGCCAAGGCTCTGTCGATTACGCAGCTGGAGGCCTCCGCCTTCATTGAGACCTACTTCCGCACCTTCGCCGGCGCGGCCGCCTTCATCGACACCGTTCTCGATGACTGCCGCCGCGATGGCTGCGTGACCACCCTCCTGGGCCGTCGGCGGACGATCGAAGGCGTGCGGCCACGAGAAGCCCGTCGCAAGGCTTCCGGCGGCTTCGCGCTCACGCTTCCTGAGCGGACTGCAATCAACACCGTGGTTCAGGGCTCAGCGGCCGATCTGATCAAGCTGGCGATGCTCGCGGTGGATCGCGAGCTCCGAGCCCGGCAGCATGCTGGCCGCATGGTGCTCCAGATCCACGATGAGCTGGTGCTCGAGTGCCCTGGCGACGAGGTTGCCGAGATCCGCAGCCTCGTGGAGCGGGCCATGCTCTCCGCGATGCAGCTTTCCGTGCCGCTGGAGGTGTCGGTCCACGACGGCGAGAACTGGGACGCCTGCGACAAGGGAGGGGGCTCGTGATCCTGGTTGGCCTCGCCGGCCAGATCGGCGCCGGCAAAAGCACGGTCGCCTCTCGGCTGGCTGAGCACGGCGCCGCCGTGATCGACGCCGACCGGATCGCTCACGACGCGCTGGAAACGCAGCCGGTGCGTGAGGCGATCGCCGCCCGCTTCGGCCGCGAGTTTCTCGATACCGCTGGCCGCGTCGCGCGGCCAGCGCTTGCCACAGCGGTCTTTGGGCCCAAGGAGCAGCACGCAGCAGCGCTGGCAGCCCTCGAAGCGATCGTGCATCCGGTCGTGCGTGGCCAGATCGAGGCCACGATCGCCGACCTCGGCACGGCGGCAGGCAGCCGTGCCGACAGCCTGGTGATCGTTCTCGATGTGCCGCTGCTGGTGCAGGCAGGCTGGGCAGACCGCTGCGACCACGTCATTGAGGTGGTCTGTGACGATCGCGTCCGGCACCACCGGCTCGTGCAGCGGGGCTGGTCGGCCGATTCGATCGCCTGGCGCGACGCGGCCTGGATGCGGCGGATGCCTGATGGCGGCCTGCGATCGGTGGTGAATCCCGCAAGAATCGCCACCGTGGATACCTCTTCGGCGATCTCCTATACTCACGAGCAGGTGGACCGTGTCTGGCGAAGCCTTCGCACCGGCCTGCCGCGCTGACAGCCAGCCGTTCGGCTGGCTTTTGGGGGATTCCCGCTCGTGATGAGCAGGTGCACCCGGAGGTGCGGCGTTGATGCGGTCTGCCACACGCCTCCCTGCCCACCCCGCCTTCTCTTCCCTGATCATTCCCTGTGCGGTCACCGTGACCGCTGTCTCGTCGTGCCTCCCACCCGTTCCGGGCACTCCTTATGCCACGTCCTGACTCCGACCCTTCGCCACAGCAGCCGCTTGAGGACGAACGGGAACCTCTTTCCATCGCTGAAGAAATCGCCGAAGAGGTGAAGAACGACGGCCTTGAGCCACGGGATCGCTACGAGGCCCTCAAGCGAGGCGACACCTACATCTCATCCCTGCAGCGGATGTCGATGCCAGAGCTGATCGAACTCGCTCGCAAGGAGTGCGGCGAGGACGTCACCGGGGTGAAGAAGCACGAGCTGGTGTTTCGCATCCTGAAAGAACGCGTCAAGCTCAACGGGCTGATGTTTGGCGAGGGCACTCTGGAGATTCTTCCCGATGGCTTCGGCTTTCTCCGCAGCCCCGACTACCACTACCTCTCCTGCCCAGACGACATCTACGTTTCGCCAAGCCAGATCCGTCGCTTCGGCCTGCGGAATGGCACCAGCGTGGCTGGACAGATCCGGCCCCCCAAAGAAAGCGAACGCTACTTTGCCCTGCTCCGCGTGGAGGCGATCAACGGCGACGACCCAGCCAAGCTGTCGAGTCGGGTGTTCTTCGACGACCTCACGCCGCTCCACCCGGATCGCCGGATCACGATGGAGACCACAGCCGACGAGCTCTCCACCCGCGTGGTCGACCTGATCGTGCCGATCGGCTTCGGTCAGCGAGGCCTGATTGTGAGCCCGCCGCGGGCGGGCAAAACGATCCTCCTCCAGAAAATGGCCAAGGCGGTGCTCGCCAACTATCCCGAGGCCTACGTGATCATGCTCCTGATCGACGAGCGGCCGGAGGAAGTCACCGACATGGAGCGGCAGGTGAAGGGGCCCTCATGCGAGGTGATCAGCTCCACCTTCGATGAGAATGCTGCCCGGCATATCCAGGTCTCGGAGATGGTGATCGAGAAGGCGAAGCGGCTCGTGGAATACGGCCGCGACGTCGTGATCTTCCTCGACTCCATCACGCGGCTGGCACGGGCCTGGAACTCCGAGGTGCCCAGTTCCGGGAAAATTCTCTCCGGCGGCGTCGACGCAGGGGCCCTGCAGCGGCCCAAGCGATTCTTTGGCAGCGCCCGCAAAGTGGAAGAGGGGGGCTCACTGACAATTTTGGCCACCGCCCTGGTCGACACCGGCAGCCGCATGGATGAGGTGATCTTCGAGGAGTTCAAGGGAACGGGCAATCTGGAGATCGTGCTGGATCGGCGGCTCGTCGACAAACGGATCTGGCCTGCGATCGATATCAACCGCTCGGGAACTCGCCGTGAGGAGATGCTGCTCGACCCGGATGAGTATCGACGCATCTGCGTGCTGCGACGGGTCCTCGGCGAGATGAACCCCGCGGACGCGATGGAACTGCTGGTCAACCGTCTCTCGAAAACGCAGTCCAACGCGCAGTTTCTCGCCAGCCTCAAGTCGTAGGAATGCCGGCATGACGTATCAAAAGGTGCCTGAAACCCCCACCGACGACGTCGGCCCGCTGGAATGCCACACGTTCGAGGAAGCCCCCCTCGCTGCGTCTACCCGCGTTGGCCTCGTCGTCTCCCGCTTCAACGAGCCCGTCACGCGACGGCTCCTGGCAGCGGCGGTGGCCACGCTCCGCGGGGCCTCCATCGCCGCAGACGCGATCGATGTGGCCTGGGTGCCTGGCAGCTTTGAACTTCCTCTCGCCGCCGATCGTCTGGCAGCCACGGGCCGCTACGCGGCAGTGATCTGCCTCGGCGCGATCATCAAGGGAGAAACCACCCACGATCGCCACCTCGCCACCGCCGTGGCCACGGGAATCGAGCAGGCCGCCCGCCAGTGGGGAATTCCGATCACCTTTGGCGTGCTCACCTGTGAAACCCCAGAGCAGGCAACGGCCCGCGCCGGGGGGCTGCAGGGGAATAAAGGTGTCGAGGCTGCCGAGGCAACCCTCGCCATGCTTCGCCTGCTCCCACACCTGGTGCCGGCAACGGCAGGATTGGCCAGCACCGGCCCGGCCGCCTGAGAGCCTCTGCCTACGACGCACCCGCCTCCTGTGCCCCGTTTCCTTTCCCCTGAGCCCCACTGCATGACCGCTGCGATTCCTTCCCGACGACGTGCCCGCGAGGTGGCCCTCCAAGCGCTCTACCAGCTCGATCTCGTGACGCCGGTCGACGAAATGTTTCTCGCGCGGTTCATCGCGGGCCGGCTGCGGGCTGCCCCGCTGATCGAGTTTTGCGAGAGCCTCGTCGACGGAGTCCGGCAGAAGCTTGAAACCGTGGATGCCGCTATCGAAGAGCGGGCTGAACACTGGCGGCTTTCACGGATGACGGTGGTCGATCGCAGCCTGCTGCGGATGGCGGCTTTCGAGATTCTCCACACCGACGTCCCTCCCGCCGTTGCCGCAGACGAGGCCGTAGAGCTGGCCAAACGGTATGGCGCGGAATCGTCGCCGCGGTTCGTCGCAGGGATCCTGGCAAAACTGATCGCCGACCAAGCCGGCTCAGCCGACCCCGCATCCGCTGCCGCCGCCCCACCAGCCGAGAGGACCTGAACGATGGCTCTGTTTCGCTTCCGTGGTTCTGAGAAGCCAGACGCAACCCCGGCTGCCGACGCCCCCAAGCCGGCAGAGGCGTCGTCTGGCAGCGAAGGCGGGCTGCTCGATCGTTTTCGCGCGGGGCTCAAGAAAACGGTTCAGGTGCTCAACACCGACGTCCGCGACCTGTTTAAGCAGGAAGGCCGGCTCGTCGACGAATCGTTTCTCGCCGATCTCCGGCGGGCGTTGGTGCGGACCGACATGGGCCCCACGGCGGCCGAAGCGATCGTCAAAGATGTCTACGCCAAGCAGCGGGCTCGTGTGGTCGACCCGGAGAGCGTGCTCGATTCGATCCGCACGACGCTTGCCGAGCGTCTGCATCAGACCGACGCCCCGCTCGCCGCTGCCGACAGCGGGCCAACCGTGATTCTGGTGACGGGCGTCAACGGCTCTGGGAAGACCACCTCCATCGCCAAGCTCGCCAATCGCTTTGTCAAAGAAGGCCGGCGGGTCGTGCTAGGGGCGGGCGACACGTTCCGAGCCGCCGCCGTCGAGCAGCTCTCGATGTGGGCCTCCCGGATCGGAGCAGAAATCGTGCGGTCCGACCAGGGTGCCGATCCGGCCAGCGTGGCCCACCGCGCTGTCGCCCGGGCGATCGAGGGTGGCTTCGACATCTGCATCATCGACACCGCCGGCAGGCTCCAGACCCAGTCGAATCTGATGCAGGAGCTCGGCAAGATTCGCCGGGTGATCGCCAAGCTGATTCCAGACGCCCCGCACGAGGTGCTGCTGGTGATCGACGCCACTGCCGGCCAAAACGCGCTCTCGCAGGCCAAAGGCTTCTCAGAGGCAGCCGGCTGCACCGGCATCGTGCTGGCAAAGCTCGACGGCTCGGCTCGGGGCGGGGTGGTGGTTCCCGTCACGGAAACGTTCAAGCTGCCGGTGAAGTTTGTGGGGCTGGGCGAAAAGGCCGACGACCTAGCCGTTTTTGAGCCGCAGCGGTATCTCGACGCCCTGCTGGCCGGCAGTTTTGCCGACAGCCCTGCGTGAGCTGCGGCCCCTTCAGCCGTCACCACACGCGCAGCTTGCCTATCTCCCCGTCGGAAACCGCTGCACCCGCTCCGGTCGTGGTGGTCGCGGCGACTTTGCGGGCAGGAAAAAACATTTCGTACCGACGGCAACGGATTCGCCGAGATTCTCCGTGTGTTCCGAGTGTGCGGTTTGTCCGGTCTGCCCTTGGCGGGAGGACAGGCGACAAAGGCAAACTCGGACGCAACGCCTCGGGAGGATGCACAGAAGTATCCTCGGTTTTTACCTACGGATTGGGAGCTCGCCATACCATGAAGTTCATGAAGTTCACGCTGCCAGCGTGGGTCGCCGCAGGCCTCGTGGCCGCCGCACCCGCCAGTGGAGCCGATCAGTTCGGCAACTACGATTACTACGCGCAGGCCGAAGCACCGGCACCTGTTGAAGACGCCGTGCCGCCTGTCACCCTCATGCCACGTGCCGGGGTGCCTGATGAAGACGTCTACCAGCTGCGAGCAGCCGCTCCGCAGGAAGCGGCTTTCGAGGAGGGGGCGACTCGCTACCTCGAGACCGACTTCCTGAAAAAACGAGGCATCGAAACCTACGGTTTCGTTGACGTCGGAATCGGTGCGAATGCGTGGGGTGCTGACTGGAACGGCCCGATCACGTTTAACGATCGTGCCTGGCAGGCCCAGATGAATCAGCTCTACCTCATCAACGAGCGTGTGCTGAAGGAAGATGAGCTGAGCCTTGGTGGCCGCGTCGACCTGCTCTACGGCACGGACTTTCTGTACACCGTTGCTGGTGGGCTCGACAGCACCTGGAACTCCGGACGCTACTATGGCTTGGCCATGCCACAGCTGTATGGCGAGGTCGGTACCCAGGAGTTGAATGTCAAGTTCGGTCACTTCTACACCTTGATCGGTTACGAAGTGGTGCCGGCGACCGGTAACTTCTTCTACACCCACGCCTACACGATGCAGTATGGCGAGCCCTTCACCCACACGGGTGTGCTGGGCACGTGGGTGCCGAATGATCAGCTGACGATCATCGGTGGTGTGACCAACGGCTGGGATAACTGGGACATCGGTCTGCCGACCCCGGCGAACCCGGGCACAGGCCAGAACAGCAATGCTGCTTTCCTGGGAGCCATCACCTTCTCAAGCGCTGATGGAACTCAGGCACTCACGCTTGCCAACTCCAGTGGCAATGAGGCGAATGGCGGTGTGGATCCCTTGAGCGGCGACGATTTCATTGGGAATCGTACCGTCACCAGCATCGTGTACACCAACGAGTTTACCGACAAGCTGACCTACGTGTACCAGAGTGACTTTGGTTACGCTGCGTACGCAAATGATCCGGCCCTGCAGAATGCTGCCGGCCCAGACGGGTATTACGCTCCCCAGGGCAACCAGCCGGGTTCAGCGTACTGGTATGGCGTGAATCAGTACCTGTTCTACAACTTCACCGATTCGTTGATCGGTGGCTTGCGACTCGAGTGGTTCCGTGACAACAACGGATACCGCGTCGCGTCGGGTCTGCGAGATGGATCGCCGGGGGTTGGTGGCTACACGGGCAACCTGTGGGCGATGACCTGGGGTCTCAACTACCTGGTTGGCAGCAACGTGATCATCCGCCCCGAACTGCGATACGACTGGTTCTCAGCCGACGAGGGCTGGATCGATCGCGGCAATGGCGGTGAAGGCACCATGCCTTACGGCCGGCTGAATGAGAAGAACAGCCAGTTCTACGGTGGCTGCGACATCATCTGGCAGTTCTAAGAA
>CALCGM010000187.1 GCA_937900985.1 uncultured Planctomycetaceae bacterium
TGGTATGCAGACACGAACGACACCGCCGGGCGTGTCGACAGCCGGCCCTGCGGGCCCGCTCGGTGAGGCGGCCCTCTGCGCCGCTCGAGAGCAGCTGAGGGCAGGCCGCATTCTGGCGATCAAGGGTGTGGGCGGCTTCCAGCTCGTCTGTGATGCCACCGATGCCGAGGCGGTCGCGCGGCTCCGCAGCCGCAAGCACCGGCCCCGCAAGCCGTTTGCCGTGATGGTGCGGGGTCGGGCGTTGGCGGAGGGGCTCGCCACGATCGACGAGCAGGCAGCCGGGCTGCTGGAGAGCCCGGCCCGGCCGATCGTGCTCCTTCCCAGCAGGCAGCAGCCGGCGGTCCACCTGGCCGAGGCTGTGACGTGTGGCAGCGGATTCCTCGGGGTGATGCTGCCTTCGAGCCCTCTGCACGAACTGCTTCTCGACAACGACGACCCACCCGGCGTGGATCCCATGCCTCCCCTGGTGGTCACCAGTGGCAACCTCGCCGAGGAGCCGATCATCCACGACAACGCCGCCGCCGCGGCACGGCTGGCAGCGATCGCCGACGGCTTCCTGATGCATGACCGTCCGATTCAGGTGCCGTGTGACGACTCGGTTGTGCGGTGCGTGGCCGGGATGCCGCTGCCGATCCGCCTGGCTCGCGGCGATGCCCCGCAGACCTTCCGCCTGGCCGACGACGGACCCTGCGTGCTGGCGGTGGGAGGTGAGCTGAAGGCGACGCTCTGCCTGGCCCATGGCCGTTGGGCGATGCTCAGCCAGCATCTCGGCGATCTCGCCAGTCCAGAGTCGCTCGACGCCCTGACCGCCGCTGCCCATCACCTGCAGAGTCTTTCCGGCAGCACACCCGAGCGGATCGTGGCCGATCTTCATCCGGGCTCTCTCTCGACGCAGTGGGCCAGAGGGTTTGCCGAACGCCAGCAGCTGCCGCTGGTGCAGGTGCAGCATCATGAGGCCCACGCGGCAGCCCTGCTGGCTGAGCATGGCTGCTCGCTGCAGACAGCGCAGCCCGTGCTGATGGCCTGCTTCGACGGCACCGGCTACGGCCGCGATGGCACCATCCAGGGCAGTGAGTTTCTGCTCGTGCATGAGGGACGCATGGAACGGGTGGCGCACCTGGAGGCCTTTCCGCTTCCCGGTGGTGAGGCGGCCATTCGAGAGCCGTGGCGGATCGCCGTGGGGCTGCTGGCCTCGCTCGGCGACAGCACGCCGCTGCCGTGGCCGCGTGATTGCCTCCCGGCATCGCGGGGCGTGATAGCAACGGTTCGTCAGCAGGCAGCCCGCGGCTTCGCCTGCCCGCTGACAACCAGCATGGGCCGGCTCTTCGATGCTGCCGCCTCGCTGACGGGGCTCTGCCATGCGATCAGCTTCGAAGCGGAAGCGGCGCTGCGGCTGGAGGAGGCTGCCGGTGAGGCCCAGGCAGCCAGCCATCGCTACGGCCGCGACGGCTTTCTCCTGCCGCAGACCTCGCAGCCCTTTCCGCTGACGATTCGCTGGCAGGAGCTGATGCGGCAGGTCTGCAGGGAGATGGCTGATGGCGGACGTGCGGCCGACATCAGCCGGGGGTTTCACAACGCGGTGGCCCGCCTGATCGTCGACGTGGCCGCGCGGGTTCACCAGCAGCTTCAGGCAGCCGATCCTGCTGCAGGCCTGCGGCAGGTTGGCCTCACCGGGGGCGTGTTTCAAAACCAGCGGCTCTGCGAGCAGACGCTCAATCTGCTCAGCAGGGCAGGGTTTGAGCCGCTGCTGCCCACGCGGCTGCCGGCCAACGACGGCGGGCTTTCTCTCGGCCAGGCGATCCTCGGCCGCCGCTGATGGCGTGCCGCATCAGGCGTTTCGCTTTCGCGTCATCGACACCAGCGCCATCGCCACCCCCTCCGGCGGCAGCACCCCATCGGCCAGCCCCGCTTCGATCACGCATTTGGGCATCCCGAAGACCGCGCAGGTTTCTGCGGTTT
>CALCGM010000188.1 GCA_937900985.1 uncultured Planctomycetaceae bacterium
CGTCGTCTTTGGGTGGGCCTGGTTTGACGCCAAAGAGTTTCCTGGCCGCATCCACCCAGGCCTTCTCGCGGGGTGTCAGCTTCTCGACCGCAGGCTCGGTCACGTCGGTGAGAAACTCGCGAGCCCGCGACTCATTCTCCACGTTGGCCATGGCCAGCCCCCAGCGGGCCATCACACACTCGGGATCGATCTGCAGCACCGTGCGGAAGCTCCGCTCCGCCTCCCAATACCAGAAGCCGTGGAGCTGCCCGACGCCTTGATCGAAATACTGCTGGGCTTCCTCGGAGGAGGTCGTCACCGGGAAGTGCACATCGCCGCAGCCGGCGATCAAGGGCAGCCGGCGGCGAGGGCCTTCGGAAAAGCCTTCGCCGTGGAGCGAATGGCCTGGAAGCGGGGCACTCGGGTCGCCGGGTTCCGACGCCGTGCAAACGGCGGCGAACATCACGCTGCAGAGCAAAAAGGTGGTTCTCATGGAGTCAGAATACTGCCGCGAACGGGCGAGTGCAGCCTCCCTGGCCTCCGCTGCTCAACTGTGAGGCAGGCACTCGGATTCTCTGAGGAGGCATGCCGGGGCACCGATGCTGACGACTTCGACGCGGCCGGCGTTTTCCATGAGGGCGATGCCCGGCAGACCAAACTCGTCGATGGCCCGGCGGTCGATCTCGCGAACGGCGGTGCGGCTGAGGTGCTTCATGATTTCCACGGTACCCTCGACACCGCCGCTCTGGCCACGAACAATGCGGGGCATTCGACAGGCCGGGCCTACCGCGACCGGGAAAGCCGTGCCGTCGTGGATGAGGGAAAACGTCTCGGAGCAGCAACCATGAGTGAACCTGGAAACCAGTCGTCGGCCGCGGCTCCGCAGCCCTCCTGGGTCCGCAGCGACGACATCTGGGCGATGATCATGGCTGCTGGACTGTTGGTGGCGGCCTGGTGGGCAAACGTGCCGCAGGTGCCTGAGGCAGAAGGGGCGGCTGATGCGGTTGCCCAGGAGCAGAGCCAGGCCACCGTCACATCTTCTGAGAACCTGCTCGCCCCCTGGACGGCGAAGCCCGGAAGCTGGAAGACCAACCCGCTCGATGCGTTTTCTGGGGAGACGACCGAGGGTGGGCCGTCGAAGGCCGTCGCGGTGGCGGCCACCGCTGCTGGATGTGTGGTGGTGTTTGCGATCGCTCTGGCTGGCGTGGGCGTGCCGCTCTCGCGGAGTGTGCCGGCTCTGATTGGCGTGGTGCTGCTGGCGGTGGTGGCCTGGCTGGCGAGCACGCAGGCGATGGTCAAAAGCCTGCAGCTGGAATATGTGCTCTGGGCGTTTGCGGGCGGGCTGCTGATAAGCAACCTGATCGGCGTGCCGGACTGGCTCCGGCCGGCGCTGCGGGGCGAGCTCTATATCAAGACGGGCCTGGTGCTCATGGGGGCCAGCCTGCTGTTTGGCACGCTGATGAAGCTTGGGCCGCCGGGCATTCTCGTCAGCTGGATCACGACGCCGATCGTGCTGATCACGACCTATCAGTTTGGCCAGCGGGTGCTGAAGATTCAGTCGAAGTCGCTCAACCTTGTGCTCTCGGCCGACATGAGCGTGTGCGGCGTGTCGGCAGCGGTGGCCACGGCTGCTGCCTGCCGGGCCAAGAAGGAGGAGCTCTCGATCGCCGTCGGGATCTCGCTGGCCTTCACGGTGGTGATGATGTTTGCGATGCCAGCGGTGATCAACGCGGTCGGCATCGATCAGGTGCTCGGCGGGGCCTGGATCGGCGGCACGGTCGATTCCACGGGGGCTGTTGTGGCTGCCGGTGAGCTCGTCGGCCCGGTGGCCCGCGATGTGGCGGCGAGTGTGAAGCTAATTCAGAACGTGCTCATCGGCGTGATCTCACTGGCGGTGGCGGCGATGTGGACCCGGCTGTCGGACGACGAGACGCAGCCCGCTCCTGCGGTCGGCGTGATGGGCGGCCTGGCGGAGATCTGGCAGCGGCTGCCGAAGTTTGTGATCGGCTTCCTGGCCGCCTCGGCGATCTTCACGACCCTCGCTTCGACGGGGCCAGAAGGCCGTGAAGCGGTCGTGCAGGCCACGCTCAAGGGGCCTGTCAAGATGATGCAGTCGTGGTGCTTCTGCCTCGCGTTTGTGAGCATTGGCCTGGAGACCGAGGTTCGCAGGCTGTTCTCGGTGATGGGTTCGGTGAAGCCGATCATTCTCTATATCTGTGGACAGACCCTGAACATCACACTGACCTTCGTGATGGCGTATATCGCCTTTCGCGTGGTCTTTCCGGACGTGGCCGCAAAGCTGATGAGCGGAGGGTTGTGAGGCCGCGGTGGGTGTTGATGAGAGCTGAGGGCGCCCTTGGCGTGTGTGTCGGTGGAACCAACGTGAACGTGACGAGGTGGTGGATGAGACAGCGTGTTCTGAGAGCAGCGGGTATGTGCGTTCGCGGGATGGCTGTGGGCCTGATGCTCTGCGGGTGTCTGGCGACGCAGCCGTCACTCGCACGGGCCGCTGAGGCGTTTGCCCCGCAGCAGGATGTGCTGCCCGTGCCGCCGCCGGCCGACGCGATTCTTCTCTTCGGGCCCGAGAGCGACGGCACCGGCCACTTCGTGGCGATGGATGGCGGGCCATCCAACTGGAAGGCCGAGGATGGGGTGCTCGAGGTGACCCGCAGCCCCGGCCATGCCAACCATGCGGTGTCGAACATCCACTTCCGCGATGCCGAGATCCATGCGGAGTTTGCCACCGTTGAGCAGGCCAAGGGCAACAGCGGGCTCTACATCCACGGCCACTTCGAGATGCAGGTTTTGAACTCGTTTGGTGTGGATGCTTTCACCATCGAAGACGAGGGGAGCCTCTACCGCTTTGCTCCGCCGCTGGTCAATGCGTCGCGGCCTGTGGGCGAGTGGCAGGTGTATGACATCCGCTTCAGGGCTCCGCGACACGATGCTGACGGCAACGTGACGGAGCCCGGCAGCATCACCGCCTGGCTCAACGGACAGCTGGTGCAAGACGGCGTGACGTTTGAGAAGCCTCGCTCGCCCTACATCCCCTACCGCCATGGCGTGACCGACTACCTGCGGGGTGTGGAGAAGAGCCTCAAGGCGACAGGGGCCGGTCCGCTCTTCCTCCAGGACCACGGAGCGCCGGTGAAGTTTCGCAACGTCTGGATCCGTCCGCTCGACGACACGGCTGGCGAATACACCCCTGCCGGCTAGGATCGCTGCATGCCTCCCGTCACGCTCGTCTGGTTTCGTCGCGATCTGCGGCTGGATGACAATCCGGCGGTCGCTGCGGCGGCTGCGCGGGGGCCCATCGTGCCGCTCTTCATCTGGGCGGCCGAAGAGGAGCATCCCTGGGAGCCGGGGGCGGCAAGTCGCTGGTGGCTGCACCATTCGCTCGAGCAGTTGTCAGCAGCGATCGCCAAGGCGGGCGTGCCTTTGCTGATTCGTCGCGGGCCCTCGCTGGAGACGCTGCGAAGCGTTGCCCAGGAATACGGTGTCACGCACGTCGCCTGGAACCGCTGCTACGAGCCGGCGATCGTGGCCCGCGACACGAAGATCAAGCAGGCGATCATGGCCGACGGCCTCGAGGCGGAGAGCTTCAACGGCAGCCTGCTCTATGAGCCACTGCGGGTGAAGACCAAGCAGGGCACGCCCTATCAGGTGTTTACACCTTTTTGGAAGTCGCTGATTGCCAGTGATGAGCCGGGCAGGCCTCATGATCCACCGAAGAAGCTGACTGCTGCCACGCCTGTGGGGCGGCAGCGGCCGCCGTCGGTGTCGATCGACGCGCTCGGCCTGCTGCCGACCAACGGCTGGGATGCCACGATGCGGGACACGTGGACACCAGGCGAGGCTGGGGCAGGACAGGCACTGCAGCGTTTTCTCACCAACGGACTCTGCGACTACGGCCACGACCGCGACCGGCCAGACCACGAAGGCACGAGCCGGCTTTCACCGCACCTGCACTTTGGTGAGGTCTCGCCGCGGCGGGTGTGGCATGCGGCTCGCGAGGCGGCCGGTGGGAAGCCTGTCGCGGAGCTGACTGGCT
>CALCGM010000189.1 GCA_937900985.1 uncultured Planctomycetaceae bacterium
GTCGGTCAGTTCCGGGAAATCGTCATCAAGACGCTTCTGCACATCTGCCGCGAGAAACGCGACTCCCTGCAGGAGCCGCTCCACATGTGGATCCTGAGAGTCGTCGCGGCCCAGGCTGAGCCTGCCTGCCACCTTGGGATGCCGCTGAGCAAAGTCGGCAGCCAGGGTGCGAAGAATCGCCAGTTCGCGGGCGTAGTAGGGGAGCAGGTCGTCACTCATCGGGTCGCCTCGACATCAAACTCACTCCGACTGACATCGAGCGTTGAGGTAAACACCACCGGCTCTTCAATCGGATCGACCGCGAGCACGGCCTCAATCTCAAATGCCACCGCTCGCTCCCCCGTTCGCCGCCCGAGCCGCTTGCCGGTCGGCTTCGAGAGCGTCACCCTCACCTGCTGCAGCCTCGGCTCAAAGCGTCGAATCGTGTCTTGGATCATCTGGCAGAGGCCGGCCTGATTGCGATCCCCGCGAACCTCGTAGCTTTGCAGATCGGGAAGCCCGTAGTTGACGAGTGAGTCGGCAAGCTCCGGGTAGCGCTCCACAGCAGGCGACAGCATCCGCCGGGCATTGAGAAGGCACTGCAGGTCGCGACACACGCTGGCACGAATCGTTTTCAAGACCGCCGCCTGCCTCCACGCAGGCTCGTGCTGCACGCCTGGCTCATCATCCAACAGCCGATCCAGCAGGCTGGGCAGGAGCGATGTTTCATCACGGGCGGTCGTACGCATCAAAAAACCCCGCACAGGACAGCTGCCACGGCGAGTAGGAGAGTCGCTTCGTGCGAGCGAGTCTAGCCCAGAACGGCCAGCATCCGCCCCCTCAGGTCGTCTTTTCCACAACCAGCAGGTCGCTGCGATACTGCATGACGGCACGCTCATGGAGCCGCACCTGCCAGCCGCACTGTGGCGGTTCCGCCAGAATCCTCAAGCCTTCTACGGCAGCCGGATGGGCCCCGGGCGTCAGCAGGTCGCGGACAAGCTGTTCACTGCTCCCCCGTCCTGCTCCTCGCTGCGAGTGCCCACCCAGCCAGGCCTCGACCGGCGTCGCGGCCGCCGACCAGTCGTAGGGAGAGGCCACGATCCCGCAGCCATGCCGCTGCAGGCAGCGGGCGATTTCACGCAGATGACTGATGGGCGAGGCCACACAGTCCAGCAGATTGAGACTCGACGCGATGGCAAACTGCTCGCCGGCGAACGGCAGCACCGTCGCATCGCAACACCAGAAGTCGATCCGGCCGGCAGATGCCTCACGCAGCTGCGGCGAGATGGAAAAGCTGCGACGGTCGTAGGCAAGCCCGACTCGTCGCCGTGGATAGCAGACCTCGCCGCCGTCGCGGATCTGTCGGGCGAGCCGGAGCATGGAGAGATCCAGATCGATGCCGAGCACCGGCCGCTCCAGTCGGCTGGCAAGCTCGAATGTCGTGCGGCCCACAGCACAGCCCATGTCGACGACGGGGCCTGCTGGCAGGGCAGAGGCGGCTGCCAGCCCGGCCTCAAGCCCGCTGGTGAGCAGGCGATGGATCGATCCAGGGACTGCTCGGCCGCCATGGTCGCCGGCGGCCTCCGCATCGCTCGCTTCCTGCGGGTCCTGGTCGCCCCAGTGGTCCCAGGCATACGACGAAAGCCGCTGCCGCTCATCCTCAAACGACGTCCCCGCACCACAGCAGTCGCCCAGCAGGCTTTCCACCGCTTCAGAAAACGCCTCTCGGCTGCGAATCCGTTCGATCCAGCCACGCACATACTCGCGAAGCTGCGGCACAATCAGGGGCACGCCATCGAGAATCGGAAACTCGTGCCGACAGGCCTGTTCACCGCACCGCAGGAGCCCCTCCTCAACATCGTTGTCCCGCTGCCGCTCGATCACCTCAAGACCAAGCACGGCGGGCGGGCGGCCCGCAAGCCTGCAGACAGGGCAGATAGGCCGCAGCAGTTCAAAGAGTTCGAGTCGCATCGGGTTGAGCGGCTAGCCACCAATGAGAACGGTCGGACAGCCGGGCGGCATGACGGTGCCCGTGGGGCTGGG
>CALCGM010000190.1 GCA_937900985.1 uncultured Planctomycetaceae bacterium
GAAGCGGCGAACAGGCCGTCCTTAAAACCGCAAGCGAGGGGTGAGCCCGGGGCTGCCCCTCCGGCGTAGCTCACAAGCGAAGCCCGGAGGGCGAGAGCGTAGTGAGGTCCGAGCGAACCGAGGCCAGGGATGGCCGAGGTGAGCGTCCGGAGGGGCAGCCCCGGGCTCACCCCGAGCGCCCCACTCCAAAGCAAGCGAGTTCGGCAGACCGCTGTAAGATGAGAGCAGCGTTTGCCACCCTCCTGCCTCTGTCACCACAGCCCACTCATGGACTCCACTGATCCTGCCTCGCTGACCGACAACGATCTCCCGCCGGAAAACCCTGCTCACGAACACGCCGCAGGCGACGACGGCCCTGACGAGCCGCAGCGTGCGCCGCTGGCCAAGCCCACGATCCGCCTCGCCGACCGGATCGCCGATCTGCCCCCGTATCTCTTCGCGCGGATCAACCAGCTCCGCGACCAGAAGCGGCAGGCTGGCTGCGACGTGATCGACATGAGCATGGGCAACCCGTCAGACCCGCCAGCGACCTACATCATCGAGAAGCTGGCGGAGTCGGCACAGGACCCTCGGGCTCACGGCTATGCCCCGTCGACAGGCATCCGCAATCTCAAGCGAGAGCTGGCGGCGAAGTATCTCAAGAAGTGGGGCGTGCGGCTCGATCCCGACACGGAGGTCGTCTGCACCCTGGGGAGCAAAGAAGGCTTCGGGCATCTCTGCCTGGCGCTGATCGGCCCGGGCGACTCGGCGATCGTGCCGGCTCCCTCGTATCCCGCGCATGTCTATGGCGTGGCTCTGGCTTCCGGCAAGCCGATCCTGATCAACACCATGGATCCGTCACGATACCTGTCTGACATCGCAGCCACCTGCGAGCAGGCGGAGCGACGCGGCGAGCCGGTGCCAAAGATGGTGATCGTCAACTTCCCCCACAATCCCACAGCCACGGTGGTGGAAGCCGACTTCTACGAGGATGTGGTCAAGCTTGCCCGCCGCCACGGCTTTCTCCTGGTGTCCGACCTGGCCTACGCCGACGTGACCTTCGATGGCTACGTCGCGCCGAGCCTGATGGCCGTGCCGGGGGCGAAGCAGTTTGGCGTGGAGTTCACCACGATGAGCAAGGGCTACAACATGGCCGGCTGGCGGGTGGGCTACTGCGTGGGCAACGCGGAGATCATCCGCGCGCTCGGCACCGTGAAGACCTACTACGACTACGGGATGTTTCGGCCGACGCAGGTGGCCGCCATCATGGCGCTGCGGCACGGCGATGCCGACGTGGAGGCCCAGTGCCGTGTCTACCAGCGGCGGCGGGATGTGCTCTGCGAAGGCCTGGGGCGGATCGGCTGGCCGGTCGACGTACCGAAGGCCTCGATGTTTGTCTGGGCGAAGATTCCCGAGCCGTTTGCGAGCACCATGACGAGCATGGAGTTTTCCGCGATGCTCCTTGAGGAGGCCGACGTGGCTGTCAGCCCTGGCGGAGGGTTTGGCGACGCGGGCGAAGGATTTGTGCGGATGGCTTTGATCGAAAACGAGAACCGGCTGCGGCAGGCGGTGCGGCAGATCGGCAAGGTGGTGGGCGAGCGGTTGCTCAAGGTATCCTGAGTGGCAGCGACTGTGGGTTCATACATTTTTTAGGGGAGCGTCGATGCGATTCATGCTGATGGTTGCCGTGGTGATGGCTGGCTCGTGTGCGTCCATGCAGCTGCAGGCTGCGGAGGTCGAACACATCTCCGCTCCCGCAGAGCCGGCTGGCATGCAGTCGCTTTTTGACGGCACAAGCCTCAACGGCTGGGATGGCGATCCGCGGCTGTGGAGCGTGCGAGACGGGGTGATCCACGGCGAAACCACCGAGGAAAACGCGACCAAGGGCAACACGTTTTTAATCTGGCAGGGCGGTGATCTGGGCGACTTTGAGCTGCGGCTTTCGTTCCGCTGCACGGCCGACAACAACTCGGGCA
>CALCGM010000191.1 GCA_937900985.1 uncultured Planctomycetaceae bacterium
ACCGCGGCATCCACCGGCCAGGCCAGACCGTGTTCTACAAGGGCATGGCCTGCGAGGCCGACACCCGCAGTGGAAGCTATGAGGCCCTGGCCGACATTGCCGTGACAGTGGTCTTTCGCGATGCCAACAATCGCGAGCTGGCCACAAGCACGCACCGCACCAACAGCCGGGGCTCGTTTCACGGCACGTTCTCCATCCCCACCTCGTCGCTCCCGGGGCAGTGGTCGATCAGCGTTCAGGGCGAGCGGGTGGTCGGTGGCGTGGGTGTGCGGGTTGAGGAATACAAACGGCCGAAGTTTCAGGTGGAGCTCGCGGCTCCTGCGGGCGAGGTGAAGCTCGCTGCGGACGTGTCGCTTGAGGGCACCGCCAGCACCTACACCGGCTTGTCTGTGGCGGGGGGCAGCGTGCGCTGGGAAGTGGAGCGGGAGGTGCGGTTTGCGCCCTGGTGCCGCTGGATCTTTCCGTGGCTCCCCTTTGGCGGAGAAGCCGCCCGGATCGCCCACGGTGAAACGACCACCGACGCCGACGGTCGCTTTGAGGTGGTCTTTCCAGCCAGGCCCGATCTCAGCCTGCCCCGTGACGCCCTGCCGGTGTTTCGTTATCGGGTGACGGCCACCGTGACCGATGCTTCGGGAGAGACGCGACAGGACGAGCGGGTGGTGCACGCGGGCTACGCTCCCGTTGAGGCCGAGGTCAGCTGCGACGCGTGGCAGGCCGCCGAGGATGGCCCGGCGGATGTCGAGCTGACCATCGCCACAACGTCGCTCGACGGAGAGCCTCGCGCCGCCAGCGGAACGCTCCGTGTGGCTCGGCTCGTGCAGCCGGAGGCGGTGGCCCGGGGAGACTGGCTTGGCGAGGGGCCCGTCCTGCCGCGGCGTGGCGGCAACCGTCGCGGACTTGGGGGTGGTGCCTTCGCCGTGCCGCCACAGGGCGGTGGCGAGCAGCCTGCTGAGGTGGATCCTGCCGAGCCGGAGACCTGGCTTGCCGGCGAGCAGGTCTTTTCAGCCGACACCACGACCGATGCGGCCACCGGCAAGGCCGTGGCCAGCGTGCCCCTGCAGCCGGGCATCTACCGGGCAGCGTTTACGATTCCCGCCGGAGCAGACACGCCGGCAGTGAAGGCCACGCGGCTGATCGAGGTGATCGATCCGGCGGCCGACCGCTATCCGGTGCGGCGAAGCTTTGCCCTCGCAGGGCCGGCCTGGACGGTGCAGCCGGGAGAGACCTTCGAGGCGGTTGTCGGCACGGGCTACGACACGGGGCGGGTGCTGATTGAGGTGCTGCAAAACGGCATCCTGCTCTCGCGACGATGGAGCGAGCCCGGCCGCACGCAGTGGCCGATCAGCCTGCCGGTCGAGGAGCGTCATCGTGGCGGCTTCACGCTGCGAGCCTGGATGGTTCGTGATGGCCGGCTGCACACCGAGTCGCGGGCAGTCGAGGTGCCCTGGAGCGATAAAAAACTGGCCATCAGCTGGGAGCGTTTTACACGGCGGGTGGAGCCGGGGACGAAGGAGGTCTGGCGGGCCACGGTGGCGACGACGCCGGAGCCCAACCGGCCCGAGGCGGTGGCAGCCTCCGTCGAGATGCTCGCCGTGCTCTACGACCAGTCGCTCGATGCCCTCGCAGGCCACAGCTGGCCGGGCGAAGGACTGCTCAACCTGTTCCGCCGTGAGCGGTCGCCGTCGCCACCGACGTTCACCAACGCCGGGCTCTCGTTTCATCAGCTGGCCGGCTCCTGGGAGCTTGAGCAGGAGGCGGTTGAGATCCGGCTGCCGGCGCTGCTGCCGGAGTTTGCCGCACCGATGGGAAACCGCTTCGGTCGCGGGATATTCTTCCGCGGCATGCGCGGTGGTGTGGCGTTTGCGGCAGCCGCGCCCATGGCGATGGAGGGAGCGGTGGCGGATACGCCGCTGTCGCTCAACCTTCGAAGCGGTGGACCGCTGGGCGAGGCAGAC
>CALCGM010000192.1 GCA_937900985.1 uncultured Planctomycetaceae bacterium
GTGAAGGAGGGAGGAGCGGCGACCGACGACGTCAACGCCCACTCCAAGGCAGCCGCCCTCAAGCTCCATCATGGTGAGCTCGCCGCCGACGGCTCCTTTGCCAAGCCCGACGAGATTCTCGACTGCGCCGATGAGCCTGATCACGACGGCCTCTGCCGGGCCGAGCAAGAGTTTTTCCTCGACGCGATCGAGAACGACCGCGATCTCTCCGACCATATGGACGACGCGGTCTCGAGCCTTCGCATCGTGCTCGCCGCTGATGAGGCCTACCGCACCGGCACCACCGTCGCACTGCCTGGCTGAGGCAGCAATCCTCCAGCGTTTTCCCAGTGCGGGAAGCCAATCGGGAAGCCTGCAGCCCGGAAAAGGCCCGCACGGCCGAGATGGGCAACGCGTGCGGCGATGGTTGGGCAGATACCCCGGGGGCAACTCGGCTAAAAAAACCGCTCTAACCACGCGGCCGCTTCGTTGCTACAACCCTAAGGAACTGGGGTCCCCACGGCTGGGAGCACCCGCTAACCGTCGCGGGCTGCCATAAAGCGGGGCTGAAAATGCTGTTCTCTCTTCTCTCGATCGTTGCCTGGTTTGTGGTGATGGTCGTGCTGATGTCGCTCGTTGAGCATCAGGTCCACCGCCAGTTGATGCACCGAAAGCCGCGACACCCGCTGCTCAAGAAACTGCATGCACGGCAGCGGATTTTCACAAGCCATGCGGTGGAGCATCACAGCCAGTACCGCAAGGTCTTTCATGATGACCCGCTGCCGCCTGGCGACGACCGGGGCATTCGCCTCAACCTCATCGAGGGGCTGCTTGAGTGTCTTCCCCTGAGCCTGATTCTTGGGCTTGTGGCGTACACCACCGGGCTGACCACGTTTTATAGTGCCGCGATTGTCTGGCCGGCGGTGGTCGCCCTCCACCACACGATCTGGAATCAGATTCATCTGGAGATGCACCAGCCGAAGAAGCGGTTTTTTGCAGACTGGCAGGCCTATAAGTTCGTGGCCAGGCACCACTTTCTGCACCATCGCTATCCCGACAAAAACTTCAACGTCGCCTTTCCGGTCGGAGACTTTCTCTGCGGTACGATCGCCCGTCCGTCGAATGCCGACTGGGACGCGATGCGGGCCGAAGGCATCGCCTGACGACCTGGTGCGACCAAGGCAAGCGACAGCTTTCGCGGCCGCGGGCTTCCGCCTTCCGTTGTCCTAGTGGGCTTCGATTGAGCGTCGGGGATCTGCCGCTCGTAAACCACGGCCAGCCTTGTGGAGCGAGATCGCATGCACGCGTCTGACGAGTCGTCGAGCGATGGCCGCCGGCTGACCCCAGTGCTCGGCACCTGGCAGCTGTGGGGGCTGGCCGTGGGCCTGGTGATCTCTGGTGAATACTTCGGCTGGAGTTACGGCTGGGCCCAGGCGGGCACCCTCGGCTTCCTCGTGACCACGCTCGTGGTGGCGGTGATGTACACGAGTTTCATCTTCAGCTTCACGGAGCTCACCACAGCCATTCCCGATGCCGGCGGCCCCTTCGCCTACGCACGGCGGGCCTTTGGCCCGCTGGGAGGTGCGATCGCTGGCTGGGCCACACTGATCGAGTTTGTGTTTGCGCCGCCGGCGATTGCCCTGGCGATCGGTGCGTATGTCGGCGTGCAGTTTCCGGGCCTCGAGCCGACCTGGACAGCCGTGGGGGCCTACGCGGTTTTTATGACGCTCAACATTCTCGGCGTCACGATCGCTGCCAACTTTGAACTATTTGTGACCCTGCTGGCTGTCGGTGAGCTGCTCGTGTTTATGGGGGTGGTCGCTCCGGACTTCTCGTGGGCCAACTTCACCGCCGGTGGCTGGGCCGGCAGCGACAGCTTCAGCCCGCAGGCGATCGGCGGCATCCTCGCGGCCACCCCGTTTGCGATCTGGTTTTTCCTGGCGATTGAAGGGGTGGCGATGGCCGCCGAAGAGGCCCGCGATCCCCACCGCACCATCCCGCGCGCCTACATCGGCGGCATGCTCACGCTGGTCGCGTTGGCACTGGGGGTGATGTTTTTTGCTGGCGGCGTGGGCAACTGGTCGGAGTTGGCCAACATCAACGATCCGCTGCCGCAGGCGATGAAGAAGGTCGTCGGCGACTCCAGCGGCTGGCTGCACATGCTCGTCTGGCTGGGGCTGTTCGGGCTCGTGGCCTCCTTTCACGGCATCATCATGGGCTACTCGCGGCAGATTTTTGCGATGGCCCGTGCCGGCTACCTCCCGCGTCGACTGGCCACCCTGCATCCGGTCCGCGGCACGCCCTGGGTGGCGATTCTGGCCGGCGGGCTTGTGGGGATCGCGGCCATCTTCAGCGATTCGGTGATTGCCTTCGGTGGTCAGCCGCTGACGGCCAACATCGTGACGATGGCGGTGCTCGGTGCGATGGTGATGTATATCTCCGCGATGGCCAGCCTCTTCGCGCTGCGTCGCCGTGAGCCCGATCTCCCCAGATCCTTTCCGGCCATCGGCTATCCGTGGGTTCCGGGGATTGCCCTCGTGCTGGCCGTCGTTTGCCTCGGCACCGTGATCTGGTCGAATCCCGGGGTGAGCCTCGCTTTCGGCGGGCTGATGACTGCAGCGGTCGCCGGGCACATGCTCTACGGTGTCGAGCGATGAGGACTTGCCATGGGCTATCAGCACACCCTCGACAGCCGCGTCTGGCATTTTGACGATCTGAAAACGCTGCTGGCCAAGGCGTCGCCCTATCGCTCGGGCGACGTGCTCGCCGGCGTGGCGGCCGAGTCGCCGGTGGAGCGGACCGCCGCTCGGATGGCGCTCGCCGAGCTCCCACTGGTGCGGTTTCTTGAAGAGCCGGTGATCCCCGGGGAAGACGACGAGGTCACCCGACTGATCCTGGAGAGCCACGACGCTCGAGCATTTGCGGCAGTTGCCCATCTCACGGTCGGTGACTTTCGCGATTGGCTGCTCGGTGAGGCCGCCGATGAGGCCACGCTGACCGCGATTCGGCCGGGCCTCACGCCCGAAATGGCAGCAGCTGTGTGCAAGCTGATGCGCAACCAAGACCTGATCAGCGTGGCCCGCAGGTGCCGGGTGGTCACCCGCTTTCGCAACACGATCGGTCTGCCGGGCACGCTGGCGATGCGGCTGCAGCCCAACCATCCCGCCGACGATCCGCGGGGCATCCTCGCGGGTGTTCTCGATGGTCTGATGTATGGCTGCGGAGATGCGGTGATCGGCGTGAATCCCGTCAGCGACGACATGACCACGCTGAAGGTGTTGCTGGAGAGCCTCGCTGCGGTGATCCAGCGGTTTGAGATCCCCACCCAGGCGTGTGTGCTCGCCCATGTCACCAGCCAGATTGAGGCGATCAACGCGGGGCTTCCGGTCGACCTTGTGTTTCAGTCGATCGGCGGCACCGAGGCAACCAACCGCAGCTTCGGCATCAGCCTCGCCATGCTCCGCGAGGCCCGCGAGGCGGCGCTTTCCACCGGCCGTGGCACTCTCGGCAGCAACGTGATGTATTTCGAGACGGGCCAGGGATCGTCGCTCTCGGCCAACGCCCATCATGGCGTCGACCAGCAGACCTGCGAGGCCCGAGCCTACGGGGTCGCGAGAGCCTTTGAGCCACTGATCTGCAACACGGTCGTCGGTTTCATCGGCCCGGAGTATCTCCACGATGGCAAGCAGATCATTCGCGCCGGTCTCGAAGACCACTTCTGCGGCAAGCTCCTCGGCCTGCCGATCGGCTGCGACGCCTGCTACACCAACCATGCCGAGGCCGACGCCGACGACATGGACACGTTGATGACGCTGCTGGCCACGGCGGGCGTGACATTCTTGATTGGTGTTCCCGGAGCCGACGACGTGATGCTCGGCTACCAGAGCCTCTCCTTCCACGACGCGCTCTACCTGCGGGAGGTGTTTGGCCTCCGTCGGGCGCCGGAGTTTGAGGCCTGGCTTGAGCGGATGGATCTCGTCGACAGCCGCGGCCGCCTGCTGCCTGTCACGTCGCGACACCCGCTGTTGGCGATGCAGGCGTAAAATCGTTGGTTGCCCCCGCGGTTGCTGTCTATCGAGAGCCGAATGAACGAGTTCACGCCGCCTGCACCATCCCCGCCGAGCCAGCCCACGGTCATCCGCGATCCGTGGATCGGCCTGCGGTCGCTGACCCCCTCACGGATTGCCCTGGGCCGTGCAGGCCATGCCCTGCCCACCCGTGAGGTGCTGGCGGCAGACGAGGCGCATGCCCGGGCTCGCTCGGCGGTGCATGCGCCGCTGGATCTCGACGACCTGAGCGGTCGGCTGGCCGCAATCACGAAGGGCACGCCGCCGGTTCGAGTGTGCTCGGCGGCTCCCGACCGGCAGCGGTATCTGCTGCGGCCCGACCTCGGCCGCCGCCTCTCTGCAGAGAGCCGATCAGGGCTCGCCGCCCTGCCCCTTGGGCCTGAAGGCTGTGATCTGGCGATCGTGGTTGCCGATGGCCTCTCCACGACGGCGGTCGCCCGGCATGCCGCACCGGTCATCGAAGCGATCCTTGCCGGCCTGCCGCCCGCCTGCCGCCTCGGGCCGGTGGTGATCGCCAGCCAGGCGCGGGTGGCTCTCGGTGATGAGGTTGGCCAGCTGCTCAAGGCGCGGCTGGTGGCTGTGCTCATCGGCGAGCGGCCCGGCCTGTCCTGCCAGGAGAGCCTGGGCATCTACCTGACCTGGGAGCCTCGCCCCGGCCGTACCGACGCCGAGCGGAACTGCCTCTCCAACATCCACCCCGGCGGTCTCTCGCCTGCCGACGCTGCCACTCGTCTCTGGTGGCTCGCCGGCGAGGCCCGTCGCCTGTGCACCACAGGCGTTGCCCTCAAAGACCGTAGCGGCGAGCCAGGCCGGTTGGGCGAACGGAGAGCATCCACACCTTGCACCATCGCAGGCGGCGTTGGAGGAGCCACAAATGAACGATGATCTGCGAAGCGATCAGCGGGCTGGGCGAAACCAGGACGAGGCCGCCTCGCCGCCACCGCGGCCTGCCTGTCCTGTCTGCGGAGGCAGCCTGATAGAGATTCGTGCCAAGCTGCAGTGCTCGCGCTGTCACACCATCTGCGAGACCTGCTGCGAAGGCGGCCGAGGGTGAGGCGCGGAGCCCACCACACGTGCGGTCGGTCTCCTGTGGGCGGTGGAACGCTCGCCATAGCCTGCGGCGGCAGACGTGTTCCACAGTCTGCTAACGTGGCAGCCACGTGAATCGCCCCCAGTTGGTGTTGGGAGGCACGATTGCCAACTCCTGCTCGCCCAGTTCGGTTTCGATCATGACCTTTGGGCCGCCCCTGTGTGGATCTGGAAAGGCTCGCGTCACAAATCCATCGGGAGACCATGTGGGATCGTCGCCGGGTCCGACTTTTCGTCGGTGTGTTCCATCGCTGCTGACGACCCACACATGAAAGGTTGCTGCGATCAGCTGGTCCCGCTCCGGATTTGGAATCCCAGTAAACCTGCTCATGTGAATGGCTTCGACGCCTTCCCAATGGGCAATCCACTGCCCGTCAGGTGACCAGGCAGGAACTTTTTGTTCGATTGGAGCCTGAATGGCCTCGTGCTCTTCGATGTCGGGCGGCGAGATCGGCTGGGCGTTGCTCCCGTCCAGGTCACTGACCCAGATCCGCATGTTGCCGCTTCGATTCGAGACGAAGGCAATCCTTCTTCCCATGGGAGAGACAACCGGCATGGAGTTACTGAACTTCAGCTGTTCTGTGTCGCTGAACAATCTTCGTGACTCGCCGGTTTCCGTGTTCATGATGTGGATCTGGCTGCCGTTGGTGGGATCGCTTCCCGGAAGCGACGTCATCCAGACGATGTGCTTGGAGTCCGGCAGCCAGGAGGGCACGAGGTTGACTCCCTCTTCACGAAGAACCTTGGCGTCCTTGCCATCGACATCAGAAAGCATCAGGGCGAACCCGTGTTCGGTCTGCTGAACATAGGCGAGCCGCCTGCCATCAGGCGAACAGGATGGCATGCGGCAGCCGCGCTGCGACTCGGTCAACTGCCTGCGGCCTGAGCCGTCTTCGTGCATGCGATAGAGCTGGAGGACCCCGTCTTTATCCGAGTGGCTGACGATGACTCGGTGCAGTTCCCGCCCGGCTGAGCCTTCGTTGCTTCCCTGGGGAGCCGTGGGCGGGGCCTGGGCTGGAGGAGCTGCTTGAGAGAGCAACGCCCCAGGGGAAAGAAGCGTCCCCCAGATCACCGTGAGCAGCATCCGGCGAACAACTCGCCGGAGGCCAAAGAGCAACAAATACACGGCTCCGTACCAGACTGCGGTGAGCAGAGGACTTAAGACCAGCAGAAACGATCGGTCTGTATCGCTCGCCCACTCCTCGCTGGCGCGTTGCGCCTCAGGGGTGCCGGGCTCGTATTTGTCGACCTCTGCCAAGAGCTCCGCATCAAGCGCCCACACGTAGTTGGCCAAGAGGACCACGCCGGCAATCACGCTGGTCAGGCACACCACCCAGACCACGCCGAGAGACATTCGTCTTCGGAGGCCAAGCATCGCCGCCCAAGTGAGGAGTGGGCAAGCGAACCAGGCAGTCAGGAAAAGGGTGGGCATCGTAGAGTTCCTCTCGGTGGAGAATGCCTGAAAGTGGCTGGGCCGCCACGAGCGATTGTCCACTGCAAAACACACCGGGCTTCGTGACGCCACCGCATTTTTCTCAGCTCGTCTGCAGCAACCGTTCGTTACGGCCTCCTGCTCGGGGGATGATCCATCTTCATGTAAAGCCCACCCTGTTCCAGCTCTGCAAGCATCTGGTTGAGTCGCTTCTGTTTGGTCTCATCCCGCCTGGCAGAGTTGATCCACCCGATGTAGTCATTCTGCTGGTAAGCAGGACGTTCGCGGTAGCTGCTCATCAGAGATCTGTGTTCGAGAGCATCGAGGACAAACTCGGGGATGGGATTGATTGCGCGCGTCAGGTGACTTTTAGAGCTGTGAGCCATGAGCGTTCTCTCTCCTCGAACACGGCATCGATTGTCACCAATCCGCCAGAAGCTGCCAGCCCCGAACAAGCGGGTTCGTCCTGAGCCAAGCGAATGTGGCCTCGCGCGAGATGCCGTGAGCGCGTAAAAAACTCGCACTGCCCGGAGAAACGGGAGGATTTTGTGGACGCCCTTTGAGGTGGCCTGGATTTTAGGGTCCCGCGTGGCCCCCAAATCCAGGCCACCTCACGGCCTTGGGCCCGCCATCAGGGTGTTCGAGGTTCAGCAGGTAGTCGCGGACCTTTTCGATCGCGGCGATTGCCTCGTTGGAGCTCGGAATCGGCATCCGTCTTCAATTGGCGGAACGAAAAAGTTGAGCAGCTCGCAGCCAACAACCTCACCATACCGCAGGACGCTATCGCGAGTCTGCTCCAACGCCTGGTTCTGCCTGCCCGACTCTATCGTCCCATGACAAGGTCGAGCCCTGAGAAGATGGCATCCATATGACGCTTCTGCAGTTTTCCAACACGCTCGGTCAACTGCCGTTTGTCGATCGTGATGATCTGCGACACATTCACAACGGAATCGCGATCAAGCCCGCTTTGCTTGGCACTGACGAGCACATTGCCGGGGGCGGCGGCCCAATGGAGGTTGCTTGTCAGCACTGCACAGACCACTGTGCCAATTTGACTTCGATTGAGTGCATCGCCTTGTAGGATCAACACCGGCCGACGATACCCCGGAGCCGACCCGACAGGCTCAGCGAGATCAGCCCACCAGATCTCACTCTGAGCAACTACCATTCGGATCGCTGCACTGCTTGCCTTGCCGCAGCATCGAGGAAAGCTGAGCCCTCGCGCCCAACCTCACGTATGGCTTGATCCATCAGCACCGTGACGCGGTCATCATCATGACGCGCCACGAACTCGGCTAACGCTCGAGCGTACAGTTGGCTTCGGGATGTTTGCAGCCGGGCCGCCAATCGCTCAGCATCTTTGAAAACTTCGTCGGGAATGGACACGGCGGTCTTCATACCGAAAGTATAACCAGGGCGGCGATTCGAGTAAAGGCCAGCAGAACGAGGATGGTTAGCCGCGCGCAGCGAATAAGCTACTCATGCCCGTCGCGAGGGCAGCAAGAACAGCGACACACCAACACGGCTCTGGCTCTGGCCTTCATGGCCGAGCGCCCGCGATCAGCGGCTCGCGACCAATCGCTCAGCCACAACGCTTGGCTTTATC
>CALCGM010000193.1 GCA_937900985.1 uncultured Planctomycetaceae bacterium
GCCAGCGGTGAGCAGGTGCAGGCGATCCTTGTGGCCTTGCCCGCGGAAGGCTCACCGATGGTCGAGTTGACCTACAGCCTTGCCGATGGAGACGACTTCCTCACCGTGACCAGCCGCATCAGCAATCCGCACGACGCGCCGGTCACCGTGGAGCTCGAAGACCGCGTGCGAGCAGACCGCAGTTTCACCGCCGCGACCGACGCCACGGCCGATGTCGCCTGGTGGGATGACGAGTGGTTTGGGCAGGCCTATGGCATCGTTCCTGTGGGAGCCGAGCTCGAGGGACTGCAAGAGGGCGTCACGACGCGGAACGGCCGCGATCCGCTGCGGTATGCGATTGATGGCACGAGTTCGCTGAAGCTCGCTCCTGGTGACTCGGTCGAGCTCGTGCGGCGGCTGGTGCCAGCCAACAGCCTGCTGGCGCTGCGGGCGCGGGCCGCTGAAATGGCTGATCAGCCGCTTCGCCGGGTGGCGGTCGTGGTCAGCGATCCTGCTGGCGGCGTGCCGGGAGCGATGGTCACCGCAACGTCCGTGGCAGGCCGCTACGCCGCCGGTCGCACCGACGGCCAGGGGCGGCTCTCCGTGCAGCTGCCCGCGGCCGCTGAGGGCTGGTCGCTCGAGGCCACCGCCGTCGGCCGCGGCTCGCAGACCGCTGCGGTGGCAGACGGCGACGCAAACGTCGACCTGTCGATCGAACTGCCGCTGCCGGGCTTCGTCGTGGCGACCATCAGCGACGTCGGCGGTGGACCGATTCCCTGCAAGGTGCAGTTTCGCGGTCGGGGCGCGGATGCCGACGGCCCCGCAACCGCCGACCCCGACTTTGGGCCCGACAGCACGCACACGGCGGTGAGAAACCTCCGCTACAGCCATGACGGCCGCTTCCGCCAAGAGATTGCTCCGGGCCGCTACGACGTGATCATCAGCTATGGGCCTGAGTATGACGCGGTGACCAGTTCGATCGAGGTCGTGGCTGGCCAAGAGACGCTGCTGGAAGCCACGCTCGAGCGGGTGGTCGACACTGCCGGCTGGATCAGCAGCGATTTCCACAGCCACTCGACGCCGTCTGGCGACAACACCTCGAGCCAGTTTGGCCGGGTTGAGAACCTGCTGTGCGAACACCTCGAGTTCAACCCCTGCACTGAGCACAACCGCATTTCGAGCTACGTGCCACACCTCGAAGCGATGGGCGTGAGCCACCTGATGGCCACCTGCAGCGGCATGGAGCTGACCGGCTCACTCCTGCCGGTGAACCACCAGAACGCCTTTCCGCTGAACGAAACCCGCTTCACGCAAGATGGTGGTGGCCCGGTGGTCAACAACGACGACCCGGTGCGACAGATCGAGCGGCTGGCCCTCTGGGACGACGGTGCCGAGAAGGTGGTGCAGATGAATCACCCCAACCTGGTGCAGGTGCTCGGCGACCGGGATCTCGATGGCACTGCCGACGGGGGCTTTGAGGCGATGCTCGGGTTCGTCGACGTGATCGAGGTGCATCCGCCGGCAGAGATCTTTCAGCAGCAGCAGAAGAAGCTCGACGACCCACGCAAACCGCCGGCGACGATCTTCACCTGGATGCAGATGCTCAACCTCGGCTACCGGGTGCCGGGCGTGGTCAACACCGACGCCCACTACAACTTCCACGGCTCAGGCTGGCTGCGAAACTACATCAAGAGCCCGACCGACGACCCTGCAGCCATCAAGGTGGCCGACATCGTCCGCGCGAGCGAACTCGGCGAGATCGTGATGACCAACGGTCCGTTCCTGGAGGTCACCGCCCGCACCGGAGAAGACGAAACCGAGACGCATCCAGGCGGGCGGATGACAGCAGTCGACGGTGAGGTCGCCCTCCACGTGCGGGTGCAGTGCCCCAACTGGTTTGACGTCGATCGGGTGCAGCTGTTTGTCAACGGCCGACCGAGCGGCGAGCTCAACTTCACCCGCCGCGAAAACGGCGACCTCTTCTCACGCGACACCGTCCGCTTCGAGCACACGATTCCCGTGCTGCTTGAGTCGGATGCCCACCTGATCGTGGCCACGATCGGGGAAGACTCGCAGCTGGGCATGGTGATGGGCCCTGACCATGCCGAGAGCAAGCCGGTGGCAGTGAGCAATCCCATCTTTGTCGATGTCGATGGAGATGGGTTTACCGCCAACGGCGACCTGCTCGACCTGCCGATTCCGCATCAGGAGACGCCGACCATGCGGAAGCATGCCCATGGCCACGATCATGAGCATCCGCACGAACACTGATCAGGCCGTGGCAGACTCCGCTGCGACACCCTGCAGCACGTCGAGCACCCGCTCATCGCTGACCTGCTCGAACTCACGATAGAACTGGCCCACCGCCTGAAAGTTTTCTGGCTCAAGCAGACACAGCATGCGGTCGCACTCACGGGCAATCTCGGCCACCCGCTCGGGCGAGCCGACCGGCACCGCGACGATCAGTTCACGAGGGTTCAAGGGCCGAAGACTGCGAAGTGCCGCAATCATCGTGGAGCCGGTGGCAATCCCATCGTCGGCGAGGATCACGCTGCGGCCCGCCACATCCGCCTGTGGCCGTATTCTGCGATAGAGCTGCCGGCGGCGGGCGATCTCCGCCAGCTGAAGCTGCCGCTCTGCCTCAACGTCCGCATCGTCGACTGAGGCCAGCGCCGAACTGAAGCGGTCAAAGGTGACCTCGCCGGTCTCGCTGACCGCGCCGAGGGCAAGTTCGGGCTGAAAGGGGCAGCGAAGCTTGCGGGCAAGCACGATGTCAAACTCGGCACCAAGGCGACGAGCGATCTCGATGCCCACATCGATCCCACCGCGAGGAATGGCGAGCACCAGCGGCCGCTCCAGCGGCAGGTTCAGACACTGCTCTGCCAGCAGCTGGCCCGCCTGCGTGCGATTCTCAAAACAGTTTCTCACCACCATCGACATCTCAGGCTCCTGTCAGCTGCGGGCCATGGAGACAGCGGGTAAACCAATCCGCAGCCAGCCGGGCCGCCTCTTCCAGCGTGCCAGGCTCCTCAAAGAGGTGCGTCGCCCGCGGAATCACCGCCAGCTGTTTCTCGCAGTCGAGGGCCTCTTCAGCCTCACGGTTGAGTTCGAGCACATCTCGGTCTTCCCCTCCCACGATCAGCAGCGTGGCCGCCTCCACCCGGGCGAGCCAACGCCCGGCAAGATCGGGACGGCCTCCCCGCGAGACAACCGCCTTCACATGCCGCTCCCGGGCTGCCGCGATCAAGGCCGCCGCCGCACCAGTGCTGGCGCCAAAGATTCCCAGCGGCAGGGAGGCTGTCCGCGGATCACGAAGCATGGCATGCACCGCCGCGAGCACCCGCGAAGCCAGCAGTTCACAATCAAACACATTCACTCGATCCGCCGCTTCCTGCTCCGTCAGCAGGTCAAACAGCAGCGTGCCCAGCCCTTCTTCATTGAGCAGATCGGCGACGAAGCGATTGCGAGGGCTGAAGCGGCTTGAGCCGCTGCCGTGGGCAAACAGCACGAGCCCCCCAGGCTCCTCTGGGAGAGAGAGCTGGCCGTGGAGCTTCAGCACATGGCCGTCGAGGCCGTGAACCGGCACATCGATGTCAAAGACGTTCATGGTTCTGCAGGCAATGACATGCAGCAACACTTCCGAGTGGCCCGCATGCCCGCCTGCCTCCTGGTCACGACCGGCTTCAGATGCATGCCCACCGGACGTTCTTTCAACCATTCGCCGGGAGCCGTTTGAAAACAAACAGGCCGCGGCGTGCGGCGACTCGACGACCTTAATCGCTCGGACACTTTCCGAAGTGCGGTCGGCGGGCTATTCCGCAGAGATGGCCTGCAGCAGATCGAGCCTTGACGCTCGGCGGGCCGGCAGCCAGGCAGCCACCGCCGTGACGAGAATCGCCGCCCCAAAGTTGAGGGCGATCAGCCCCGGCCGGAGCGACATCTGCACCGGATAGCCGAGCAGCGGCTGGCTCGAAATCTGGATAAAGAGCGCGGTCGTGATCCCACCGAACGTGCCGATCACGCCCCCCGCAGCGCCCAACAAGACGCTCTGAATCACCACCAGCCGCGTCACCTGCCCGCTGGTCATGCCCACACTCCGCAGCAGGCCGAGCGTGCGGGTCTTCTCCAGCACGTTCATCGTCACGGTGTTGGCGACCCCCAGGCTGCCAACGACGAAGCCGAGCATCAGGATCGACTTCAGCGAGCCGACGATGCCCTGCACCACGCGATCGATCATCGACTGCATCTCGGCAAAGCTGCGGGCGAGCATGCCATGCTCGTTTGCCAGTTCTTCCAGCGGCTCCTGCAGCGCTGCCGCCTGGCCCGGTTCGCCTGTCACCAGCAGCACCTCGATCGCATCGAGCCCAAAGAGGGTGCGGCCAGCCTCGCGGCTGACATGCACGGCCACCCCGCCCGACATGAAGTCGACCACCAGGGCGGCCACCTTGACCTTCGTCGTGCGACCATAGACCTCAACCGCGATCTCATCTCCGGGCTGAATGCCGGTCTTCTGCGACAGGGCCGTGCCCACGAAGGCTTCGCCCCGGGCCAGGGCCTCACGGGCAGCCGTGTCATCGAGCCCGATCACCTGAACCGGAAGTGGCTCTCCGGGGGCCGGCTGGTCACGGGCGACGACCACGCAGGCCATGCCCTCAGCCCGCCCCGTCGACACACCGATCGCCTCGACCTTGGCCACGCCGGGAATCGCTCGGGCAAGCTCATCGATCGCCGCCGCATCCGGACCCGCCTGCGGCGGCATCGCCCCGAGGGCCCCGGCCTGCACCACCAGCCAGTCGGCCTGCATCCAGCCGTCATACCAGCCGAGGACGTTGTCGACATTGTCGCGGATCGCATGCCCGAGGCCGATTCCATTGCTGACAGCCACCACCAGGACCCCCGTGGTGAGCGCCGTCCGCACCGGCTGCCGCATGATCTGCTCATGGGCGATTCGCGCCTCGATCCACCAGCGGCGAGGCACCAGCCGCACCAGCATGCTCGACACCCAAGGCAGCACCACCGGGGTGATGCCCACAAAGGCCAGCATCGTGACCGTTCCCGCCGGCACCGACGCCCGCGGCGGCACCAGCTCAAAGAGCACCGCGAGCAGGATCAACGCCGCAATGCACCACAGCGAAATCGCCCCGAGCAGATACCGCATCGAGACACCCTTCGCAGGCGGCGGAGGCGCCTGGGCAATGCCTTCGAGCAGCTCCACGCGGCCTGCCTCACGCGCGGGCCACCAGGCAGCGGCCATCGCCACGGCCGGCCCCATCAGCATCGCCACCACCACGATCACCGGATCGTAGGTGAACTCGGTCAGCGGGGCATTGAGGGCTGCGGCAATCCCACCAGCGATCGGTCGGGCCGCCAGCAGCCCCAGCCCCGCGCCAACCACCGCCCCAATGCCGCCGAGGATGGCGGCCTCGGTCATCACCGTCCGCCGCAGCTGCCGGGCCGTGCCTCCAAGCAGCCGCACGAGCGCCAGCCCGCGGCGGCGTTCGGTGACGTTCATCAGCATCGCATTGACCACGATGAACCACGACATGGCCACCGTCAGCCCGGTCACGAAGTCGAGCCCCAGATCGGCCGCATGCAGCACGTCTTCGGCCATGCTCGCCCGGCCCGCCGGCACCGCTGCCGAAAGGGATGGCGGCAGTCGCTCAGCCACCGCACGCAGCACCTCCGGCCGCGAGGCGTCGGGCTTGAGCACCACCCGCACGCGATCCACAAGCCCGAGCGAACTGCTCATGTCGGAGAGGGCCGCGATCTCCACCACCACGCCCCCGCCCGCCGAAAAGGTGGCCAGCGAGGCCGACTCCGCCAGGCCTGTGACCTGCATTCGCTTGATCCCGCGGCGGGCGAAGAGCAGCACCTCATCGCCAACCCCCAGTTTGAGAGACGACGCCAGGCCTGCATCGAGCACCATCTCATCCGGTGCGATGCACGGCTCGCCCTCGGTCAGCTCCAGCAGGCCCTCGGCGACCAGGGTGCGGCAGTCGACCCCCATCGCAATCTCGCGGACCCGCTTCTCGCCCACCCGCAGCAGCGTCGGCCGGTAGAAGAGCGGGATGATGGCTCGCATGCCGGGGATGTCGCCCAGGCTCGGCAGTTCGCCGATGCGAAACCGGCCGTCTTCCTCAGCCGTGATCTCAATCGACGGAGCTCCTTCGATCGCCTCCGTCAGTCGGCGATACCCCGAACGCGACGCATCGGCTGCCACCCAGGTGGCCACAACCGCGCCAACGGCCACCGCCACGCTGGCGATGGTCGCCAACGCCCGGCCGGGCCGCATGGCCCACTGCCGCACAAGCAAGTGCCCAAGCCTCATGAGCGAGCCACCTCGGCTGC
>CALCGM010000194.1 GCA_937900985.1 uncultured Planctomycetaceae bacterium
CTCCGGTGGCTGACGAGGAAGAGGCTCCCTGAAAAAAACCAGTGACTGCCGGTGCGGGCCCGCGGTGATGCGGCCGTGCGGATGCCTTCAGCCACCAGTCGGTCAACCAACGGCCACATCTCACACCTACGAGAACGAGCATGCCCCTGATCCCTTACGTCATCGAGAAAAGCGGCCGTGAAGAGCGGGCGATGGACATCTACAGCCGTCTGCTCAAGGACCGCATCGTGTTCCTGGGAACGCAGGTCAATGACGAAGTGGCCAATGCGATCGTCGCGCAGTTTCTGTTTCTCCAGTCCGACGACCCCAAGGCAGACATCCACCTCTACATCAACTCTCCGGGCGGAAGCGTGACGGCCGGCCTGGCGATCTACGACACGATGCAGTTCGTGACGTGTGATGTGGCCACCTACTGCATCGGTCAGTGCGCGTCGATGGGCGCGGTGCTGCTGACGGCAGGAGCCAAAGGCAAGCGACGGGCGCTGCCCAACTCGAGGATCATGATTCATCAGCCGCTTGCCGGCATGCAGGGAACGGCGGAAGAGATCATGATCCACGCCAAGGAGTTTCGGAACATCAAGGACAAGCTCAACACGATCCTTCTGAGGCACACCGGTCACCCCTTTGAGAAGGTTGAGGAAGACACCGACCGAGACCGGTTCATGTCGGCGCAGGAGGCGCTCGACTACCGGCTGATCGACGAGGTGATCGAACACATGCCCGACGTGAAGAGCGTCGGCTAAGTTCTGGGGCCAGATTTGGCCTCACCAGCATCAATCAACCCCGCGCATGGAGGCGCGAGATGGCAGACTGCTCGTCAGGGAAGGCAGCAGCAGGCGGCGCTGCAGCAGCGTTCGTCGTTGCAGTGCTGGGGTGCGTGCTTGTTGGCTGCCAGAGCCACACCCTCAATAGCCAGCTGCTTGAGCGAGAACTTCGCCTGCAAGAGGATCAGATCTATCGCCTGCAGGATGTGCTCGATGAGAAGTGTGCCCGGCTCGAGTATGTCGCTCAGGAAAACGCATCGCTCAAGCGGCAGCTCGGCTACGGCGACGCAGCGCCGGCGAAGACAAGGGGGGCACCAGCGGGCGGCCGATCCTCCGGTGGTTCGAGCAGCGGGCCTGCGTTTGTGCCACCCACAATCGAGCTCTCGGATCCGGCTCCGCCATCCACGCTGCCTCCTCCAGCGGCCCCGCCAGTGCTTGAGGGTGTGCCGCCGCTGCCACAGGGCTCGCCCGCAGGCAGCGGTTTGGGAGGCGGCGAGGCGCCGCCAGCTGTCAGCATGCTGCCAGAGGTGAGCCTGCCGGCAAGCAATCCCTACGAGCCTGGAGACTTTCGGCCGGAGGCTGCAACCGACTCCTTAGAGGGCGGCGATGACGGCCCGAGCTTCGCCCCGGCCTTTGTCTCGCCCCAAGCAGCCGCTCCAGAGCTCCTCGATGAGACGGTCCGCCAGGCATCTGCCCCGCAGCGCTCGCCTGGCCGCGACGCGAACAACGACATCCAGCAGCTTTCTTTTCTGGAGCCGGTCGCCACCGAGGCCGTGGCGGTCACGCCCCTATCGACCAATGCGGCCATCGAACGGATCGTGATCAATCGAGACGAAACACGAATCATCGATACAGATGCCAATGGGATGGCAGACGGTTTGACGGTGGTTTTCGAGCCCCGGGATATGGAGGAACGGCTCGTCAGTGTGGCTGGCGATGTGGTGATCGAGATCCACCGGGCAGCCGCGGCGGCCGCGGCGGCGCCCGTGGCGTCGTGGAGCATTGCTGCGGTCGACGCTGCAGGCACCTTTCGCAGCACCTCCCGTAGCCGAGGCTTTCGCTTCCTGCTTCCCTGGAAGGATGGCCCGCAGCAGGGCTTTGCCGGCATCGTTCACGTGCGGCTTCGATCCCCGCAGGGCAGCCTGCTTGAGGCAGAGGCGCCGGTCAGCCTTCCCCGATGACACGTGATGCACTCAGCCAGTCTGGTGCTCCCCGAACTGCTCAACCGACGAAAGCCACGATCCCATGCAACAGAACCGTCCTCGGTTGACGATTCATCTGGAAGGTGGGCCATTCATGCAGCTGGGCAGGCCGCCTGAAGACGACCTGCCCAGTGGTGTGGAACATCGCGAGATCTGCGGT
>CALCGM010000195.1 GCA_937900985.1 uncultured Planctomycetaceae bacterium
ACTGCTTTGCCTGCCATGGGCCTGACGAGCACGATCGCCAGGCGGGCCTGCGGCTTGACGACCCCGCAGCAGCCGCGGCTGAGCTTGAGAGCGGCCTGCGGGCGATCGTGCCTGGGGCACCGCAGAGCAGTGAGATGATCGTCCGCATTCGCGAGCAGGATCCCGATCTCGTGATGCCGCCGCCAGAGAGCCACCACGTGCTCGACGAGGCCCAAAAGCAGCTGCTTGAGCGGTGGATTGCCGCCGGCGCCCCTTACGCCCCGCACTGGGCCTACGTAGCCCCCAAGGCCTGGGCCACGCCAGCAGCCATCGAGCGGGCCTGGCCGCGGTCGTGGATCGATGCCTTTGTGCTCGACAGGCTCAAGCGGGAGCAGCTCGCCCCGGCGGACGATGCCGATCCGACAACCCTCGTGCGGCGGCTGCATCTCGACCTCACCGGCCTACCGCCGACGCCCGCTGAGGTGGATGCCTTCCTGGCAGACGGCTCAGCTGACCGGGTCGAGCAGCGGGTCGACTCGCTGCTGGCATCCCCTCGGCATGCTGAGCGGCTGGCCAGCTGGTGGCTCGACCTCGTCCGCTATGCCGACACCGTCGGCTACCACGGCGACCAGACCCACAACGCCTCGCCCTACCGCGACTGGGTGATCCACGCCTTCCTCGACAACGTGCCCTTCGATCGCTTCACCCTGCTGCAGCTCGCCGGAGATCTGGTGGAGACTGCCGAAGGGGAGCATCCAGACGACCGCGTGCTTGCCTCCGCCTACAACCGGCTGCTGCAGACGTCGCACGAGGGCGGCATCCAGGTCAAGGAGTATCGGGCGATCTACCAGGCCGATCGCGTGCGAAACATCTCGGAGGTCTGGCTCGGGGCCACGCTCGGCTGTGCCCAGTGTCACGACCATAAATACGATCCCTTCACCAGCCGCGACTTCTACGCGATGGGGGCGTTTTTCGCCGACATCGACGACGAGCGGCACATGGGCGATGCCGGCTTTGGCGGCGGCACCAACACGCTGCCCACCACCCGCTTTCCCGAGCGGGCGATGCCTGGCCCGTTTGACCGGGCGGAAGCGGAGCGGCTGGATCGGGAGCTCGCCGAGCTCGCCGCGAGGCTTCCTGCTGCGGCTGCGACCGGCGAGGCCACTGCGGATGAACCTGAAGCGGCCAAGCCGCCAGCGGCCGTCGCCGCCCGCGAGCAGTCTGCCAGGCTCGCAAAGCAGCGGGAGTCGCTGGACCGCACGGTGATGATCACCGAGCAGCTGGCAACGCCTCGTGAGGTGCGGGTGCTGCCGCGAGGCAACTGGATGGACGAAACCGGCGAGCCGGTCGAGCCGGCGGTGCCGAGCTTTCTTGGCAGCCTGCGGGTGGAGGGCCGTGCCAGCCGCGAAGACCTCGCCCGCTGGCTGACCGAGCCCGTTGCCGAGGGAGGCATCGGTGAGCTGACGGCTCGCGTGGTCGTCAACCGGCTGTGGGCCCTCTTCTTCGGCGAAGGGCTCTGCCGCAGCACCGACGACTTTGGCGGGCAGGGAGAGCCGCCCGATCATCCCGAGCTGCTCGATCGGCTGGCCGTGGAGCTGGTGGCGTCGGGTTGGGATCTTCGCAGCCTCATTCGGCAGATCGTCACCAGCCGCACCTACCGGCAGTCGTCGGAGGCTTCGGCCGAACGGCTCGCCCGTGATCCCGACAACCGGCTGCTGGCCCGGCAGGGACGCTGGCGGCTGCCAGCGGAGCATGTCCGCGATGCCGCCCTGTTCGCCGGTGGACTGCTGGTCGAGGAGCTCGGCGGCCCGAGCGTGCGGCCCTATCAGCCGGCCGGCTACTACCAGCACCTCAACTTTCCCAAGCGGACCTACAAAGCCGACACCGATGAGCAGCAGTGGCGGCGGGGCCTCTACGTCCACTGGCAGCGGATGTTTCTCCATCC
>CALCGM010000196.1 GCA_937900985.1 uncultured Planctomycetaceae bacterium
GAGGCCCGCATGCACATCCACGCTCAGCCACGATCCGCTCCGCACGAGTGCCGCCGCGCTGGTGGCGGTTCTCGTGCCTTCAGTCGCGGCTCCAGCAGCGGCTCCAGCAGCGGCTTCACGCTCGTCGAGCTGCTCGTCGTGATTGCCATCATCGGCACGCTCATCGGCCTGCTGCTGCCCGCGGTGCAGTCGGCCCGGGCTGCTGCCCGGCGAACCCAGTGCGCGAGCAACTTGCGACAGGTCGGGCTTGCCATTCTCAACTTTGCCGATGCGCACGACGGTGAGATGCCCCTGTCCGACCACGACCTCGGGCATGACGAAGGCCACCGAGCCTGGATCTACACGGTGGCTCCCTTCATGGAGAACGTCGACGAGATCCGCATCTGTCCCGACGATCCCAACGGCCGGGCTCGGCTGAAGGCGGATCTGACGAGTTACGTGCTCAACTCCTACGTCTGTATCCGCAATGACGACGGTGCGATCACGAACCTCAACGGGATGAAGGCCCTCTCGAAGACCTACTTCGCCTTCGAGACATCCGACCGCATCGGCACGTCTCACGCCGACCACACCCACGGTGTGAACTGGTTTCGCGATCCGCTGGCGATGCCTAACCGCGTGGCTCGCACCTGGAAGCGGATCACAAACGACATCCAGGTCGATCGGCATGGCACAGGGTCGAACTACCTCTTCGGCGACGGCCACGTGGCCTTCATCGCTGAGCTCGAGATCGATGGCTGGGTGCAGGCCAACTTCAACTTTCCCCGTCCGCAGCAGTGAGCGGACGGGTGGTACGGATTCGGTTTTTTTCTCGTGATTCATTTTGACAGAGTCCTTGCGACAGAAAGGTCTTTCCTATGAACATCTCCCTGCGACGTGCGGTCCTCTCCTGTGTCTGGGTGCTCGGCTGCAGCATGCTCGTGGTCTCCGGTGCCGGCACGATACGTGCGGCGACTTACGAGTTCGATCTCCACCTCCACTCCGAAGACTCCGATCTTTTTGACAGCAGCGGGGTTGGCATCGAGGAAGCGGAAGCGGACAGCGCGATGCTGCCGGTCGTCTCCGATGCGAAGGGCACGCGGCCAGCAGGCACCCAGTGGGACTTCACCGGGACGACCAGCGGCGCGAGCCTGTGGGTGCTGCCGAAGACCCAAGACGTGAACCTGATCTTCCTGGGCATCGGTGCCGAGGAGGTCGATCCGGCCGACCTCGCTGGAAGCATCACGCTGGCCTTCGACAGCCTCGCGGGCCCCACAGGGGCGGCGTTCTCGATGTGGGATGGCGATAGCTCTGCCACTCTTGTGCCGCTGGTGACGAGCGTGTCCGGGTTCGCTGTCGCAAATCAGATCACGGTGATCCCCGGGAGCCACAGTCACTACAACGTCGGCTTCACCGAACCCGGCCTTTACGACGTGACCTTCACTGCTTCCGCAACGCTGGCGGCTGCCCTCGGCGGGGGGGCCGTGAGTGGCACGGCGACGTACTCCTTTGGCGTCTTCGACACCGGTGAGAGCTACCCGTTGACGGCCCCGGCACCAGGTCCTTACAGCTTCTTCGGCCGTTCGTTCGACAACTTCATGCTCAACGGGGGCCATGTTGACATTGGCACGGGGCTGGTCGTGGTGCCCGAGCCGTCGTCGCTGGCCCTTGCGGGGCTCGGCGTGGCGGCCCTCGCCGTCGCGGCTCGTCGGCGGTGTCGCCGGCGGGCGGCCTGAGCGGTGAGCCGCGGCAGCTCTCGGGACTGGCCAGAACGAAAATGCCGGTTACGAGGCAGCCAAGGCTGCGGTTCATCTCCCAGACACCTGCTGTTCCGGCAGACCTGAGAGGACCTCACCATGATCGCCATTGCGTCTCCGCTGAAGAAATCGCTGAAGAAGGCCACGTCTTCCAAAATCTCGATCGACGCTCTTCGCTCTGCAGCCGGGAAGAGGCGTTCCGTTGCGGTAGGGATGCAAAGCGGAAAAAAGCAGGAGGCATCGCGGACTGCAAAGCCGGCGAAGGCCGCAAAGCCAGCGAGGCAGACGGAACTGCAGCGGATTCGTGAGGCGTTTTTTGCACGGCCGATCGACTTCATCCCGTGCAAGGAGTTTGCCAAGAAAAACGCCGAAAAACTGGCCAGCACTCTCCCCGCCAACGCCGTTGTGCCGCTGGAACAGGTGGGTGAGAAGAGCGTGGCCGATGGGCCGATCGCCCCCTACATCGCTCGCCTCTACGACGCTCGGCTGCTGACGAAAGAGGAGGAGCAGTTTTACTTCCGGCGGATGAACTGGCTGAAGTATCGGGCAGCGAAGGTTCGTAGCAAACTCGACCGCCAGCGGGCGACTCGCAAACAGATGCAGCGGGTCGAACAGCTCCTCGAAGAAGCCGACACGGTCAACTCGCTGATTATCACGGCCAACCTGCGACTGGTGGTGTCGATCGCGAAGAAGTTTGTGTCGTCGGAGCTGCTCTTTGAGGATCTCGTCAGCGAAGGCAATCTGGCCCTGATGCGGAGTGTGGAGAAGTTTAACTTCGCCCTTGGCAACCGCTTCAGCACCTACGCCACCTACGCAATCCAGCGGCATTTCTATCGCCTTTCGCAGCGTTCACGAAAGCAATGGAACCGCTTCGTGTCTGACGACAACGCGTTGCACGCCCTGGCGGCGAGTGAGCGGAACACCGAGATGTGCACTTCGTCACAGATCAATGTGCTCAAGGAGACCTTTGGTCAGTTTCTCGACGAGCTCGAGCCGCGTGAGAAGCAGATCGTGGTGGCACGCTTCGGCTTTGATGGAGAGGCCCCACGGACCTTCCGAGAACTCGGCAGCCAGATGGGGGTGTGTAAGGAGCGGATCCGTCAGATCCAGGGCCGGGCGATGGACAAACTGCGGGCGATGGCCGAGGAAGCTCAGCTTTCCCAGACGGTGGGAGACTGGCTGTAGTGTCAAACCAGCAGGTGCTGATCGTCGGTGGCGGTGGCGGGATCGGCTCGGCGGTGGCCCGACGGCTCGCCGCTGATGGGCAGAGCGTGTTTCTTGCCGGCCGCGATGAGGGCAGGCTTGCTGCTGTCGCTGCCGAGACTCAAGCGTCGACCGCCACGGTCGATGCCACCGACTTCGCTGCTGTCGAGGCAGTTGCGGATCAGGCGGCCGAGGCGCTCGGCGGCCTCACGGGAGTTGTCTGCTGTGCGGGCTCGCTGCTGCTCAAGCCCGCCCATTTGACTTCCGCTGAGGAGTGGCAGGCCACGCTTGCCGCCAACCTAACAACAGCGTTTGCCTGCGTGCGTGCCGCCGGCAGGCTTTTGAAGGCCGACGGTGGGTCGGTCGTGCTCGTGTCGAGTGCCGCAGCCCGGATCGGGCTGG
>CALCGM010000197.1 GCA_937900985.1 uncultured Planctomycetaceae bacterium
GTAGCTCATCACGTTGACGACCGAGCCAGTGCACTTGGTGCCGACTGGATACTTGTCAGCCACCTTGGCCCACGGGCTGGCCGTCCGCTGCTTGAGGCCCAGGGCGATCTTCTCGCGGTCGCGATCGATATGCAGCACCTGCACCTCGATCTCCTGGTCGATCTGCACCATCTCGCTGGGATGGCCGATGCGGCCCCACGACATGTCGGTGATATGCAGCAGGCCGTCGATGCCGCCGAGGTCGACGAAGGCACCAAAGTCGGCGATGTTCTTGACGATGCCGCGGCGGACCTGGCCGACCTCGAGGGTCTCCATGAGCTGCTTCTTCCGCTCCGCCCGCTCCTGCTCGATCAGCGCCCGTCGGGAGACGACGATGTTGCGGCGACTCTCGTCGATCTTGAGCACCAGGCACTGAATCGCCCGGCCGCAGTAATCGCCGATGTCGGCAGGCCGACGAATGTCGACCTGGCTCGCTGGCAGAAACACATTCACGCCCGAGATGTCGACCAGCAGGCCGCCCTTGATCTTGCGGGTCACATAGCCGGTGACAACGTCGTTTTCCTTGACGCTGCTCATCACCCGCAGCCAGTCTTCGATGCGGCGGGCCTTCCGCTTCGAGAGCACGATCAGGCCACGCTGCTCTTCCTGGGAGCCGTCTTCAAACTCCTCGAGAAGCACCTTGACGACGTCGCCGATCTCAGGCTCGGGCTCTCCTTCTTCCCACTCGTTGCGTGGGATCGCCCCTTCGCTCTTGTAGCCGACGTCTACGAGCACAAACTCGTTGTCGACTCGGAGAATCTTCCCCTCGAGCACGGAGTTGACGGCAAGAATCACCGTACCGGCGCCGTATTCTTCCTCGATCTCGTCGCTCCACACGCGGGCGAGTTCGGCTTCCAGGTCGTCTCCGGCTTCAAGTTCACGGATGAGATTACGATTGACCATGAGGGGATCTAGGGGAGAGGGGAAAGAGGATGTGAAACCGCGTCGGGTTGGCCGCCCTGAAAGCAGCCGCAGCAACGCCCCGCTTTTCCCAGCCGCCCAAGAGCTGTGCAGCCGAAAAACAGGACTCGACCGGACCAACCGGCCTCCCAACGTATGGATCGGAGTTTATCAGCCTTCAGAAGCAGGAACAATCGAGCATTCTTTTGCGGCCGCTCCAGGGCTTTCCCAGCCGGAAGCCCACCAATCGCCCCAAACGTGACGACAAAAACTGGCCGATGCACCTTGTGGAGCCCGCCCGTCCGCCGGATCCCGGGCGGCAGCGGCCTGCCTCACCTGACGAGGACCCTCCCATGCCCTACGCACACCAGACCGCCCAGGCAGCCCTGCTCGCCGTGACCTTGCTGACCGCTGCCTGTGGATCGCCCAGGCCGGCGGCGGCCCAGTTCTTGGAGGAGGCTGCTGGCTCGCCCGCCGCCACCACCCTCGGCGACCGTCGACTGCAGCGGTATCGCGTCGGGGTGGTCGTCACGGCCGTGGGAGGGCCGTGCCGTGGGCTCTACGCCACCACACCCGTTCCAGCCGACTGGCCCGAACAGCAGGTCCGCGTTGTCAGCGAAGACTTCTCTCCGGCTGTTCGCTCGGTGCGATACCGCATGCTTGCCGACGGCGTGAAGCAGATGGTCATTTCGGTGCCGCTCCTGGAGGCCGGCGAGGAGGCGCGGGCGGTGGTGACCTACGAACTCGACCGGGCCGCCATCCTGCCGCCCACCGATCCGACGTCGCTGGAAGTGCCGAAGAAACTCGACCGCAGCCTGCGGATCTTTCTGCAGCCAAGCCCCTACATCGAATCGCGTCACGGCGGGATCGTGCGGTTTGCCCGCGATGCCGCTGGGGATCTCGATGGCTGGGCCAAGGTCGAAGCGCTCTACGACGCCGTGCGAGAGAAGGTCGTCTACACCAACGGCGACCTCAAGGGAGCTGCGCGAGCCCTCGCCGACGGGGAGGGCGACTGCGAGGAGCTGACCTGTCTGTTTATCGCCGCCTGCCGCTCGCAGGGCGTGCCCGCCCGCACCGTCTGGGTGGAGGGCCACTGCTACCCGGAGTTTTATCTGGCCGACGGCGACGGCACCGGCCGCTGGTATCCCTGCCAGGCGGCCGGAACGCGGGCCTTCGGCTCGATGCCCGACCAGCTCCCGATCCTGCAAAAAGGCGACAACTTCCGAGACCCAGACCGGCCGGCCAAACCGCTGCGGTATGTCTCGGAGTTTGTCACCGGCTCCGCGGTCGGTGGAGGCGGCAAGCCCCACGTGCAGTACATCCGCGAGGGGGCCTAGCGGCTGGCTGGCTGTGGAAAAATCCTGAGCCCCCCGGCTGAGCAGACTGTGGAACACATCTGCCGCCGCAGGATGCGGTTGACCGGCGCCCCCAAAAACCTCGGCTTTTGGGGGCGTCGCTTGAGTGGGAAAAGGCCATGGAGGCTTTTCCCACCGACAGTTAGCTCGCGGTGTCGGCAGACGCCGGCGCTGGGGATGGCGTGGGAGCGGTCGGCTCGGCCTCTTCCTGCATCACGGGCACAAACCAGCGAGGCACCTCAGGAAGCCCGGCATCTTTCCAGGCTCGAATCAGCCGATCGCCCGCCAGTCGCACGATTCGCTCGCGGCCACGGCCCGTGATCGCGGCCCGTGCGGCCCACGGCGTCACGCAGCCATCAAACTTGGCCTCTTCGGCCTCCTTGAGCACGGCAACCATGTCGATCGTGCCGGTCTCGCCAGGCAGCAGCCGCTGAGCCTTGGTCAGTTCGGCAGCCGGCACGTCGCCGGGGGCGTCGGAGAGCCGCAGCTCCACGATCTTGCCCTCGGGGATGTCGCGGATCATCGAGAGCGGTTCGCCGGCGGCGTGCATCGCAAAGGGATCCACCACCACGCCCACCTGGGCGTGCGACACGGCCACCAGGCCGAGCAGGCCCTCAAGCGTGTGCAAGAAGCGATGGGGCTTGGCTTCGCGTTCGGCCGGATCGGGGTTGACCGCCAAGCCGAGACTGATGCCCCGCGGCTCGAGGAGCTCGCCGACCGACTGCAGTCGCGTGCGATACCGCTCGAAGTTGTCTTTAAAAGAGAAATCGTCGCTGCTGGCCTCGACGGTCGCCACGGCTCGGGTGGCCTTGGCCTCCAGGGCGAGATCGAGCCGCGGTTCGAGCTCAGCCATGTCTTTGGCAAACGCTTCCTCGTCGCCGCCAAGGGCGACCGGCAGCACAAACACCCCCACGCTCAACCGAGCACTGACCATCAGCCGCTGGGCATGCTCTGCGCCATACACTTTTGCCTGCTGCTGAAAGTCGACCAGGTCGAGATCCATCGAGTCGAAGCCGAACGAGAGGGCCATCTCGATCAGTTCACTCGGGCGTCCGGAAAGTGGCAGGCCGACGGTGCTGAGGTTACGGAACATGAAGAACTCCCAAGGACGATCTGTTTCGAGCCGCACAGTATGAACAACACCGCGACGTTGCGGAAGGGTCACTTTCCTCGCGGCCCAATCGTCCAGTTCAGCGGTCCGCAGCTTGGCGGCTGAAAATACACTACAACCTGCCTGACGGCTTTGGCACCGCAGCGGGGAAAAGCCGGCCGGTTTCAGTCTCTCTGTGTCCACAGGGGTGGAGTTGCCATGTCGCTCTTTCAGGCAGTTGTGCTGGGGATCGTGCAGGGGCTCACGGAGTTTCTGCCGATTTCGAGCACGGCCCACCTGCTGATCGTTCCCTGGCTCTTCGGCTGGAGCGACCCCGGAGCCGCCTTCTCCGCCGTGATTCAGACGGGCACCCTGCTGGCGGTGTTTGTGGCCCTCCGCCGCGACGTGGCCGCCCTCATTCGCGGGTTTTTCCACGGACTGGCCACGCGAAAGCCGTTCGGCACGCCCCACAGCCGCGTGGCCTGGCTGGTGGTGTTTGGCACGATTCCGATCGTGCTGGTCGGCTTCACCCTGCGAGACCTCGTGCGAAGCGACGCGCGGCAGATCGAGCTGGTCACCGCCATGATGGTGGTGCTCGCGGTGGTAATGGCGGTGGCGGAACTGGTCGTCCGGCGGCGGGCCCGCGACGGCCACCCTGGCCGAGACGGCGTTGAGGCGGTCACCTTCCGCGACGGCCTCACCATGGGCCTGGCGCAGGTGCTGGCGTTGATTCCGGGCACGTCTCGCAGCGGCGTCACGATCGTGTCGGGGGTTTTTACGGGCCTCGACCGAGCCACCGCCGCCCGCTTTTCGTTTCTGCTCTCGCTCCCGGCGATCTCGGCTGCGGCCCTCCTGGAAGCCTGGCAGCAGCGGGAGGCGATCTTCGGCACGCCGGAAGACGCCGCCGCGATCGCGGTCGGCACCCTGACGGCCCTCGCTGTGGGCTATGCGGCGATCCGCTGGCTGCTGGCGATGCTCACGCGGCACACGCTCTGGCCGTTTGTGATCTACCGGCTGCTGCTGGCTGCCTGCCTGACCGCGATGCTTGTCGCCGGGGGCTGACCGCCCCCACGGTGTGGCCGCCGCGACGGCTCAGCGAGCAGCCCCCAGGCTGGCCACGTCGATCCCAAGCCGTTTGAACTTCTTGTAGAGCGAGGTTCGGTTGATACCGAGCTCACGGGCCGCCGCATGCCGACACCAGCCGTGCCGGGCCAGGGCGTCGAGGATCAGCTGCCGCTCGGGCACCTCAAGGGCCTGCTTCAAAACCGAGCCGTCGGCCGGGGCTGCCACCGTCGCGACTGGAGCCCGCACCGCCTCGGGGAGATCCTCCCGCTGCACAACGCTGTCGCTTCCAAGGAGCACCGCCCGCCGCACGGCATGCTCCAGCTCGCGGACATTCCCCGGCCAGTCGTGGGCCAGCAGGGCGTCGCTGGCGGCCTTGGAGAAACCAGTCACACCGCGGCCGGCCATCGCCACGGCATCGCGAAGAAAATGCTCGGCGAGGAGCAGAATGTCGTGCCCCCGCGACCGCAGTGGCGGCATCTCGATCGCCACCACATTGATCCGCCAGAAGAGGTCTTCCCGGAATCGGCCCTGGGCCACGAGCGTGGCGAGGTCTTCGTGGGTGGCGAGGATCACACGGGCCTGCACCTGACGCGTCTGCGACGCCCCCACCGGCTCAAACCGCTGCTCCTGCAGCACCCGCAGCAGCTTGACCTGCATCGCCGGCGAGGCGGTGGCGATCTCGTCGAGGAAGATCGTGCCGCCATCGGCCTCCAAAAACCGGCCATCACGATCGCGGACAGCTCCCGTGAAAGCCCCGGCGACATGGCCGAAAAGCTCACTTTCCAAGAGGCTTTCGTTGACCGCACCGCAGGCCACCTCAACGAAACGCCCCTGGGGCCCGCCGGCTGCCCGCCCCATCTCGTGGATGGCCCGGGCGAGCCGCGACTTCCCGGTGCCGGTTTCCCCCGTGATCAGGATCGTGGCGGGGGTGTGGGCAATCCGCGCGACCACGTCGAGCACGCTGCGGATGCTCGCGTGGCTCCCGACGATCGGCACGCAGCAGCTGGTGTCTGCCGAGGGCGGCGTGTGTCGGGCCATGGCCACCGCTGCGAGCAGGGCCTCGTCGGCGGCCGGCCAGGGCAGCGTCATCGCTGCCTCGGGGCGTTCGACAACGGCTGCCGTGGCAGCCGGCACGAGAGCCACGAGGGCTGGCGGGCTCTCGAGAAGCCGCACCGCCTGCTCTACCTGGCGGCTGCCAGACGCGGGCAGCGACGCGTCGAGCAGGCAGACATCAAACCGCTCCCGCACCAGGGCAGCCACCGCCTCGGTGGCCGTGGCCGCAGCGCTGGCGTGATAGCCCTGTCGGCAGAGCCACTGGGCTGCCTGCGACGCCATCCGGCGGTCGTCGTCAACAATCAGCAGCCGGCCTTCGTGGGCTGCCGGCGGCTGCCCTGCCGATGCGGGATCGCCGACGGAGGAGAACGGTGATGGGAGGGTGGTCTGCTGCATGGTGCTGCGGTGCGTGCAGCAATAGGTACGCCGCGTTTGCCCCGCCCGCAAAGTCGCCGTAGGGCGAGTTTTTTGCCAGCAACACGCCTGACCTGGCGCAATCGGCCAAACCGTCACAGCCCAACGCCGGGAAGGCCTCCGCCCCGGCGACCAGACCCTCTCTGAGGTCGGTCAGGCGTCGACCTCGTTCGGCCGGAGCGTGGCCGCAGGGCTGCTGGCCTCTGCATCCGCCACCGTTCCTTCGTCGGCCGCTGGCTCCGGCGGATCAGCCGTGTCGAGCGGCTCCGCGGCAGCCGGATCTGCGGTGGAGGCCCGCACGGCGTCGCTGAGCGAGCCCGACGCCGGCCCAAAGATCAGCTCCTTATTCCCAAACAGGCTCTCCGGATTCTGGTCGAGCAGCTTCATCCGACGGCGGCGAAACCAGAGAAAGCCGGCGACCGCCAAGACGGCCAGCGACACCACGCCGATGGTCAGCCCTCGCTCCGCCGACTGAACAAAGGCACCGATGCGGGCGCCGAAGGCGTACGACAGGCCGAAGAAGAACGTGATCACAATGCTCGCACAGATGAAATCCGCGAGCAGAAACCACTTGTACGGCACCCGCAGGATGCCTGCCGTGAGATAAAACGGGCTCCGCAGGCCGACGAGAAAGCGGGCCAAAAAGAAGGCCTTGATCCCGTGCTTCTTGATCAGGCTCTCGATCTTCTGCTCCCGTTCGGGCGTGAGAAATCCCGCCCAGACAGGATGTTCTTTGAGGACCTTTTCCCCGAAAAAGTAGCCGATGGCATACATCAGGCTGTCGCCGAGCAGGGCTCCGACCAGGCAGGCCGGCAGGGCGTAGTACCAGTGCAGAGCCTGAGCCCGACTTGCCACGCCGGCGGCAATGATCGGCACCTCCTCAGGCACCGGCAGACCAATGCCGGTGAGGGTCAGAAAAAGCACGATGCCGAGGTACGAACCCCGCTCGAACCACTCGATCATGTCGTCGGAAGTTGGGACGCGGGGTCGAATACGATCATGAGTGCCGCCGGCGACAGTGTAACGCAGCCGGCAGCCAGGAGCAGGCCAGACCTACGGTTCCCGGGCATTTCCACTCTCCCGGGGACCGTTGTGGCCATCCGCCTGCTCGACGGAATCGTCGCCGTGGAGGTCGACCAGCTCCACGGCTGCGTCGTCGGCAACCTGGCAGGCAGTGGCGGCGAGATTGGCCCTCACGACACGCAGCCGTCCATTCTGCTTCGCCGGCAGCACGATCAGCCCGCGAACGCCCCGCTCACAGGCAAGGGCCGCCAGCCCCGCCTCGCCGAGCACGTAGAGGGCCGTGGCGAGGGCGTCGGCATCGGCGGCCGTGTCCGCCACCACGGTCGCCGAAAGCACCCCCGCAGCCGGCCAGCCACTCCGCGGATCGAGGATATGGCCGAGCTTCCGTCCGTTTTCCACAAAAAACTGGGTGCCAGACCCGCTCGTCCCCAGGGCCTCATCATGCAGCTGAAAGGTGGCGAGCCGCCGATTCGGCAGCAGCGGATGCCGCAGGCCGACCGGCCAGCCCCGCCCCCCTCCATCAGCCGAACGGCGGTGCCCCATCGCCCGCACGCTCGACTGACCGCCATGCACAAACACGTTGGCAGCCCCCCGTCGCTGCAGCAGGTCGACCGCCCGGTCAATCGCCCAGCCCTTGCCGATGGAGCCAAGATTCAGCTCCACCCCGCGGCGGCTGAAGTGGATCCGCGAGGCCTGCTCATCCAGTTCGACCAGCGACATGCCGCTCTGGGCCCGGGCTTCGGCGAGCAGCTCTGCCGACGGCGTCCGCCCCTGCCGGGCGAGAAAGCCCCAGGCCCGCACCAGACGGCCGGCGGCCACGTCGACCGCTCCGCCGGTCCAGTCGTGCAGGTCGCGGGCCCGCAGCAGCAGCCGCATCAGGTCTGGGGCAACATGCGCCGCACCGAGGCGGGCGGCTCCGTTGAGCCGAATCAGTTCGCTCGACTCGCGGTAGACCGTAAAACGCTCTTCGATCTGTTCGATCAGATCGAGGGCCTCCACGGCCCATTCGGTGGCCTCCGGGTGATCGCCAACGTTGAAGATCACCTCAAACAGGCAGGCCATCGCCCGGCGAGCGACCCGCAGCTCATGGATGTCGCCGCTGCTGCTCAGCGGGCTGCTCGCATTCCCGTTGTCTGGCATGGCGACTTGTGTGGCCTGGCCGCAGCGGCCGTCACCGCGGAGCAAACCCTCGATCGAAGGCATCCTGATCGCGGCAGTAGACCGCCAGCACCGAGTCAAACCGCTCGATGGGAATCTGGTAGGAGGGCTGCTCCGAGGTGTGCGCGTGGCAGTGGGCGACAAGCAGCCGATACAGAAACTTAAACAGCTGCCTGGGAACTCGCAGCGTCCGCAGCCCGTCGAGCAGCCGCCGTTTGTCGACCGAGGCGTCGAACAGCGCCGCCAGCGTTGCCGGAGGCTCACCAACGCTCGCAGCCTGCACACGCATGCTGGCGATGTCGTAGAGCGTCTCGCCCGACCACTCCAGCGACGGCACGAGGTTCTGCTTGTCGAGCCTGGCCCGCTGGTTGAACGCCTCATCCTCCCGCTCGATGAAGCCGTAGAGCTCAATCGGGAGCAGCAGTTTGAAGCCCAGCCCCGGCGACTTGAGAAACTTATTGTCGAGCATCGGCCAGATCACCTGCCGCATCCGCTCGGCCGATCCGTTGATCAGGTGGGGCTCATCAAGTCGATCGACGATCACCACCATGCCGCCATAGCCGCAGGCCGTCAGCACCGCCTGCAGCTTGGCGAGCAGCTCATAGCGGTCGTCGCTGCGAGACAGCAGGGGCAGTGGCTGCCCGGCCAGATCAACCTCGGGCATGCGGGCGAGGGCCCGGGTGACCTGCCCCACGGTGCGGTTGCCTGTTCGCATGCTGCGGACGATGCGAAACGCCCGCCACCACGAACGCAGCCGCCGCCACAGCCAGGGCCCCCAGGCGGCCGCCAGCAGCAGCCACGGCCAGGCGAGCGCCGTCCACGAAAGCGAGCCCTGCACGCTGCTGGTGATCAGCGCGACCGCCATGACCACGCTGGCAGCCAAACCAAGTGAAAAGGGCCAGAGCCCCGCCGGCCGAAGATAGCCGATCCGCTGCCGTAGTTGCCGCCACCGCTTCGGGAAGGGCTCTGCCGTCGACTGGTCGTAGCAGGCCGCCAGCAGGGCCAGGTCACGCGACTGGGCCGCAGAGAGCGTGGGCACATCTCGGGCCGGCATGTCCAGCAGCCGATCGACCAGCTGGGTTACGGAGAGCGCGAGGATCGCATCCATGTGATCCCAGAGCTTCCACTGGGCGAGCACCCGCTCCACCGGCCGCGAAGGGCCCACCCGGCTGACGAAGCGATCGAGAAACGGGTTGAAGTCGTCGTAGAGCACGACGAACGTCGACGGCTCACCGCCGGCCGCAGCATGCGTGCGATACTGCTGCAGCATCTGCAGCTTGAGCGCGGTTTTGCCGGCCCCCTTCTCCCCAAACACGATCGATGTGCTCGGCTCGGCCGGGTCGCCAAAGATCTTGTCCCACGCCGGATGAAACGTGGTCTCCAGGCAGGTTCGCTTGAAGACGGCGTCGTTTTGGGCCTCCTCCTCCGCAAAAGGATTCCCTGCAATCCCGTGATGCTCGAGAAAGTCCTGAATCTTCATGAGGCTGGTACGAGTCCTTCAACCATGGTCTGGAAGCCGTCGACATAGGTCGCGACGGTCACGGCAGGGCCGTAAAACTTGATGAAGTAGTTGCCCTGGGAGGGCGTCTCCACGATGGCAGCGAGCATCCGATAGTCAGGCCGCTCGATTGTTTTCCCGCCCGCAAAGGGACCGCCCGGCATGTCGCGGAAGATGCCGGAGACATCGACGATCGTCACCTTGCAGCCGGCGACCGTCATGGTCTTGATCGCCGCCCGATCCTTGGTGGCGGATCCGTCGGGCTGGCCAAACTGGCCAAACCAGCGGTCAATATTGGCCTCGATGCTTCCGCCGGCGCCCATCACGGTCATGCGGCCGGGCTGCAGCCCCTTCTCATTCGGAATCGCAAACTCCGCCTCCACGATCCGCGACCGCGGCTGAACCCGCTGCCAGCCCTCGGGAGCCGAGAGGGAAAAACTGCCGTCACCGATCGAAAATGCTCGTTCCGCTGCAGCTGCCTCGGCGTCGTCTGCCGCCGCGTGTCCTGCGGTCAAGGCCATGATCGCCACGGCTGCTGCGAGAAACGAATGCACCACCACCTCAAGCGACGTGGCGGCCGCTGTTCGCGAGAAACGCAAAGAATTTGCGGTGTTGTCAACTGTCATCGCTCTGCCTCTCCTGACTCGTGAGCCGCTGCTTCTCAGACAGGGTGAAACCCCGTCGCACCAGTCTAGTGCCTGCGAGCAGGGTGGCGAATCTTGTCGTATTCCGCCCGGATCTTTAGACTCTTGCGGAAAGAAAAAGCCCCTTGGTGAGAACCCGAGCGATGCCAGAACGGCGACCACGGCCCGATGCAGACGATGAGCGGCACGACTCCGGCGAGGAGGATCGGCACCAGGACGATCGGCCCGAAGAACGGGGCCCCATGGAGATCGCGATCGTCGGTGACCTAACCGACGGGGAAGGCGAACTGACCGACCGCATCCTGTCGGTCGAACCAGGTGGTGAGTGCACGATCTATTTCGACTCGCCCGGCGGCAGCCCCTACTGCGCGATGTCGATGGTCTCGCTGCTTCGGCTGCGAGGCATTCAGGCCACCGGCATCGTCACGGGCGAGTGCTCGTCGGCGGCCCTGTGGCCCTTCGCGGCCTGCAGCACCCGGCTGGTCACGCCGTACAGCGTGTTCCTCTTTCACCCGATGAAGTGGCAGAGCGAAGAGCACATTGGCATCA
>CALCGM010000198.1 GCA_937900985.1 uncultured Planctomycetaceae bacterium
ACCACGGTCTACACCGGCGACGCCACGATCGTGAAGACGGGCAATGGCACGCTGATCCTGAACCTCGCCAACACCCACACGGGCGGCCTGCGAGTTGACGGTGGAACGGTGATCATTCAAAACGCCGCCGCGCTCAACGGTGGCCCGCTGGTGATTGGCGCCGGTGCCACGGTGAAGCTCGACGTGGGCTTCGCGCTGGTGCCGCTCTCCTCGCTCACGCTCGATGCCACGGCTCGGCTTGACGTCGGCACGGGTGGGTTCACCGTGGCCAGTGGCGGCTTCACCGCGGCAGATATCCGTGCGGCTCTGATCAGCGGCCGCAACGGCGGCACCTGGGACGGCACGGCCGGGCTGACTTACACGGTGCAGTCAGCCAATGCCGCTGCCACGGCATTTAGCATTGGCTATGCGGTCGATGGCAACGGTCTGCTCACCGTGCGGTACACCGCCGCTGGCGACGCCCAGCTCGATGGTAAGACGGACTTTGACGACATTCTTGCTCTGTTCCCCAACTACGGGGCCACGGGCAGTTTTGTCTGGTCCGAAGGCGACTTCACCTACGACGGCCAGGTTGACTTCGACGATATTCTTGCCCTCTTCCCCAACTACGGTTCGGACGCGGTCTTCGGTGCTGGTCTCCTGGGCGCCGGCGGCGGCAGCGGTGCGGGCAACGGTGGCGACTCCGGCACCGGCGACAACGGCTCGGCCACGACCCAGTCAGCCGGCACGAGTGACGGCGACACCACGGATCAGCAGCCGGTGATGGGCCCCGAGGCCCCCGCCGATCTGCCGGCAAAGCCTGCCACCACGCTCTCGCGAAGCGGCAGCCTCGGTGGCGGTGACGCGACGAGCCTGGCGTTTGCGGCACTGGCCAGCGGCGAGCAGTCGGCATCGGGCTCGGGCGACAAGAAGAAGTCGGTCTTTGCCACGCTGTAACGTCTGCAGGGTTTAACGGCCCCCGGAGCCAGCGACGGCTCCGGGGGCCTTCTCATTCGCTTCCTTTGGAAAATAAAGTCAAGGGCTCATCATTTGTTAACACGGTTTTGGTTTGTTGGGATTCTGTTCGGACTTACGCTTTTCGTTGGCTGCGGGAAGCCTCCGATGATCGAAGTCAGCGGCACCGTGATGCTCGACGGCGAGCCGCTTTCGGGCTGCAAGGTCGGTCTGTTTCCCGATGTCACGCAGTTTGATCCAGACCGCCACGGCTTTGGCTTCGGGCTGACCGACGAGAGCGGTCATTTTGTGATTCAGCATCCGCAGGGAGACCAGGGCATCTATCCCGGGGACTACAAGGTCACCCTGGAAGCCTGGATTGATCAGGACGGCAATCCGGTGCCGCCCGAGGCGAAGCCGAGCGAGGTGCCCGGAGGCGTCGAGAACGTGCTTCCGATCGACTACGAGGCCAGCGACACCACCCCAGAAACCGTCACCGTTAAAAAGGGAGAACCCAATGTCTTTACATTTGATGTTTCATCGAAGGGCTGACCGCGCGGCGGCTCGGCAGGGCTTTACACTTGTCGAGCTGCTGGTGGTGATCGCCATCATCGGCGTGTTGGTTGGCCTCCTGCTGCCTGCCGTGCAGTCGGCTCGCGAGGCTGCCCGGCGGATGAGCTGTGGCAACAACGTGAAGCAGGTTGCCCTCGCCTGCCAGAACTTCCACGACACCCACGACGGCTTCCCGATGGCGGCCGAGTTTGGCGTGGGCACCGGCTGGTCGGCGCTGATTCTTCCCTACATCGAAGAGACAGCGCTGTATGAGCTGTTGACGTTCCAGGAGGACTCGCAGGGGAACTATCAGTGGGCCTTCGGCGTTCCCGGCATCACCGGAGATGCGGCGCTCAACAACCGTGCGTACAACCGGTGGTTTAAGAACATCTATGTCTGTGAGCAGTCGCTCTCGGCATTCCGCTGCCCGTCGTCGGCAATCCCGCTGAACGTTGCCGATATTTCCGGCGACAACTGGATCGTGCAGAAGCGTGCTCCGAGCAACTACCTCGGGTGCGTCTCCGGTGTGCTCACCAGCGACCGGCGTCCGCAGACGGCGGTGGCTCCGTGGGGCTCCTCGGGGCAGACCGAGGTGATCCATGATCTCGACGGCCTGATGACCAACCGCGTGGCCCACCAGCGGATCACCTACAACGGCAAGTCGTATGGTAGCCACGGGAAGAACATGGCCAGCGCAACCGACGGCACCAGCAAGACGATCCTGATCGGCGAGGCCGAGCCCGACCTGATGGCGGTCCCGGAAATGGGGATTCGCCGCGAGACCAACATCGCCAACCGTGGGCGAAAGGATCATTGGCTCTACGGCAGTGATGATGTCGACACGACAGGGCAGGGCGATATGTCGGAGCTGCTCGGGTCGACCGGTGTGCCGATGAACATGAAGCGGGTGCCGCAGGGGTCTGCCCAGTTTAGCGCGTATGAGCTGAGCTTCGGCAGCAACCATCCAAGCGGTGCGACCTTTGGCCTGGCCGACGGGTCGGTGCAGTACATCACCGATTCGATCGACCCGGCGGTCTATTCGGCCATCGGCTCGCGAAACCTGGGCGAAAAGTCCCATAGCTTCGAGTAGTTCGCTGGCATCGACGCAGAGCGGGGCCGCATTCCACGTCTGGAGGATGCGGCCCCGTTTTTTTGTTTCGTGGTTGGAGGGGAGAGCATCCGATGCCCGACGCGAATCAGCACGACGGGGCTCTGCGGGGCGTGCAGGCCTGGCCGACGATGTTCTTCCTGCGGAACTGGGCCGAGCATGCCGCCCGGGGCAGCCGCATCATCAGCCATCTCCAAGGCCTTCAGGAGCGGCAGCAGCAGCCGGTGGCGAGCGGCGTTGCGGAGCGGATGAAGTCGGCGACGGGGCTTTCGGAGGGGGGGTTCGACCTGCTCCGTGAGCCGAATGAGGATCTGGCGGCGCTGGCGGCGTTTCTCACCGGAAGTGTGGCCGGGGCGGCCGCTGTGGCCAACGACTGCCGGGAGGAGGCTGGCGACCTGGCCGTGACGATCGTCGACAGCTGGTATCACATCACCAATGCCGGCGGCTTCCACGACGCCCACTTCCACCACGGCTGCAGCTGGTGTGGCATCTACTATCTGCGGGTTGGCGACGCGAGCGGGCGAGCTCGGGGCGGGGCGCCCAACGGCGGCAGCCGGTTCTACTGCCCACTGACCTGCGGCGGGCAGTATCGTGACTTTGGCAATCGCTACCTCGGCGGGACGCTCGACATGCCGATCGAAGACGGCCTGCTCGTGATCTTTCCTTCATTCCTGCTCCACAGCGGCCTCCCCTATCAGGGGGCGCAAGACCGGATCGTCATCGCCTTCAACGCAAGGGTGCATGTGCGTGCGGGCTCAAACCTCGCGGCCCGGCTGGCGGGCAGCCCGTAGCAGACTGTGGAGCACGTCAGCCGCCGCCGGCAGTCATGACAGATGATCATGGTCCGCCCGTTCGGCGGCGGTCAGAGAATCCGTTCGCATATCGGCGAGCCACCGCTTAGACTTGCGAGGCTCTAGGGAAGCCGCGTCGGGCCAGCCAGGGGCGTGCGGAGGGGATCAAAAGCGAATGGGGAGGAAAACCATGCGAACACAAAAGACGGGCTTCACGCTCGTAGAACTGCTCGTCGTGATTGCCATCATCGGCGTCCTTGTGGGGCTGCTGCTGCCGGCGGTGCAGTCGGCGCGGGAAGCTGCCCGCCGCATGTCGTGCACCAACAATCTCAAGCAGATTGGCCTGGCGATGCACAACTACCACGACACCAGGAATGGGTTTCCTGAGGGGGCCACGGCCCAGTTTGGCGCGAGCCTTCCCCAGACCAACCTGATTGTCAGCGGCTTTGCAGCCATCCTTCCTTTTATTGAGGAAGCGAATCTGCAGAACCTCTACAACTTCGACATCCCCTGGGAGGGGCAGTCGCCGACGGTGGCCAGAACCCCGATCAAGCCTTATTTCTGCCCGTCGAGCGCAGGTGAAAATCCTGTGGAGGATCTCGAGTTTGGGGCCCTCGGTCTGCCGGTGGGCACTCGTTTCGGTGTGACCACCTATCTGCTCTCCAAGGGAGCCAACTTCCGCTGGTGCAACCAGCCCCGGTCGATTTCGCCAGCCCTCCGTGGCGTGTTTGACCTGGGGCTCAAAACCAGCATCGGCCAGATCCGAGACGGCACCAGCAAGACGATGCTCGTCGGGGAAGGCGCGTCCGGCCCCTACCTGAGCCTCTGCCAAGGGCAAGGCTGCACGGGGCCAGCGCTGCCGTCCAACCTGGGTGGATTGGCGACGCCGTTTCAGGCGTGGATGGTTCCGCAGCCGGTGAGCACGACCTACAAATCGGCCGGTCTGTCTGCCCGCACGAGCATCTTCGGCAGCACGGCCGACCCGCTCAATAAGTTTCCGATCACGGAGACGCTGATCGATGACGGAGGGTTTGACGGGGCGGCTGGCTGCACCGGCAACGATGCCGACTCCACAAGCAACTTCAGCAGTCCCCATCCCAGCGGTGGAAGCTTTGCGTTTGGTGATGGCTCGGTGACGTTTCTCACCGACGACATCGATATCACCGTGTTTCGCGGGCTTTCCACCATTGGTGGCGGCGAGGTGGGGTCGCGGTAGGTGAACTCGCATAGAGAGGCGGTTGGCCATGGGCTGCGTACCCGGAGGACAGATGCCCTTCGTCTTAGGGCTTTGCCTGATACTGTTGGCGGCTGGCTGTGGCGGGCCGTCTTCGGAGCCAGCTGTAGTGGAGGCGGGCGATGCTGCTCAGGGAGCCGTCGCTGAGCCGCTGGCTCCCGCGGCCGTGGAGCCGTCTGAGACGACCGCCGCGGGCGACCAGCCAGTCGTGCACCTCATCGAGCCCGGCCCCGACGCGCAGCAGCAGGCCCAGGAGGCGATGATTCTTGCCGAGCCGGGGGATGTGATCGAGTTTGCAGCCGGAAGCTTTGCGTTTGATGCCACGCTCTCACTCGACGGGGTGGCTGATGTGGTCATTCGTGGCCAGGGCATGGACGAAACCATTCTGAGCTTCGCCGGCCAGCGGGCGGCGACAGGCGGTGAGGGGCTCAAGATCAAGGCCGACAACTTCGTGATCGAAGACCTGACGATCGAAGACTCGCCAGGAGATGCGATCAAGCTGCAAGACAGCAACGGCGTGGTGATGCGACGGATCCGCACTCGCTGGACCAACGGTCCGGATGAAAACAACGGGGCCTACGGGCTCTACCCGGTGCTGTCGACCAACGTGCTGATTGAAGACTGTGTGGCTGAGTGTGCGTCGGATGCGGGCATCTATGTTGGCCAGTCGCGGGGGGTGGTTGTCCGCAACTGCCGGGCTGAGCAAAACGTGGCGGGCATCGAGATCGAAAACTGTATCAATGCCGATGTCTACGGAAACCTGGCCACGGGCAATGCCGGCGGCATCCTCGTCTTTTCTCTTCCCGGTCTGACCCTCAAGAACGGCAGCGACTGCCGCGTCTACGACAACGAAATCGTCGGCAACAACCATCCCAACTTTGCCAAAGAAGGGGCGATGGTGGCGACTGTGCCGCCCGGCAGCGGATTGATGGTGATGGCCAACGATCGTGTCGAGGTGTTTGGCAACACCTTCCGCGACAACAACAGTGCCCACTGCCTGATTGCCAGTTTTCTGGTCACGCAGCGGGAGTTTCAAGATGCCGACTACGATCCCTTTCCCGAAGCGATCGACATCCACGACAACACGTTTGAGGGGGGCGGCACCGATCCGCAGGGCGAGTTTTTCGGGATTTATACCGACGCGGCCGGCCTGCCTCTCCCCGATATCGTGGTCGACGGTATTGTTGATGGGGAGAAGTTGGTGGAGGGTTTCCTGCCTGAGGGGCTGCAGCTGGCGATTCGCGACAACGGCGATGCCACGTTTGTGAACCTCGATCTGGGACGGCTGATGGCGGGAACTACGCCACAGGTGAGCACCGACCTCTCCCCGTATTCGTCTGCCTTGCCACCAGTCAGCCCGGTTGAGATGCCCGGCATCAAGTGACGTCGCCCCCCAACGTCCGCCACGCCCATGCTTCCCTCTGCGATCACTGACGCGACAGGCGTGGACCGGCAGACTGCTTCGGCAGGGACGGCGAAGCATCGGCCAAGCAGGCAGTGGCTCATGCCGCTGGCCGCTGCTGCCGCGATCGGCGTGGTGGCTGTGGGGGTGTGGCAGGGGCTGGGTGATTCGGCCATCTCCGGAAGTTCCGGAGGCAGCGGCGGTTCCCCCGGCAGCCCATCCGCTGGCCCGGCCATCGTGGCGGTGGCGGCCGACGGCTCCCAGCCTGCGGTGAGCCCGGCGGTGATCAGCCGGCGTGCGCGGTCGACCTATCGGCGACGGCTGTCGGAGTATGGGCTCTTTCAAGGGGCGATGACGGAACTCGTGCCGGCTGAGGCGGTTGTCGAGTACCAGCTCAACACCCCGCTGTTTACCGACTATGCCGAGAAGCAGCGGCTGATCAAACTTCCCGAGGGCACGGCCGCAGGCTACACCGACGATGGCCCCCTCGACTTTCCGGTGGGCACGGTGATTGCGAAGACGTTCTTCTATCCTGCCGATGCCGCTCAGCCCGAAGGTCCGCGACGTCTCGTTGAAACCCGCATCCTCGAGCACCGTGACGAAGGCTGGGTTGGCATTCCGTATCTCTGGAACGAGGAGCAGACCGACGCCACGCTCGCGATCACCGGTGGGGAAGTCGAGGTTCAGTGGGTGCATGCCGATGGAGCGGCCCGCACCAATGTGCATCTCGTGCCCAACTTCAACGACTGCAAGCGGTGTCATGCCACGCCCACGATGCAGCCGCTCGGCCCGAAGGCCCGCAACCTCAACCGCGATGTGGCGGTCGGCGATGCCGCAAGCGAAGGCTTCGCCTCGGCGGCCAACCAGCTCCTTGCCTGGACGGCCGCGGGCATCCTGACGGGGATGCCCGAGCATGCCGAGGTGCCCCGGCTGGCCGACTGGGATGATCCTTCCAGCGGCACGGTCGACGAGCGGGCACGGGCCTATCTCGACGTCAACTGCGCCCACTGCCACAGCGAGCAGGGCCCGGCTCGCAACTCCGGGCTGCATCTTGATGTGGCCACTGTCGATCCCTATCGGCTCGGCGTCTTGAAAACGCCGGTGGCGGCAGGCCGTGGCACCGGTGGGCGGCTCTACGGCATCGTGCCGGGCAAGCCGCACGAGTCGATCATGCACTATCGTGTGGAGACCACGAATGCCGGCGAGATGATGCCCGAGTTTGGCAGGTCGCTCGTGCACGAGGAGGGCGTTGCCTTGCTCACGGAGTGGATCGAGGGGATGGAGTGAGTCTGCATGCGAGAGCCGAAGCCAGCGGATGCGATGGCTGGCGAGCTGCCTTCCTTCAAGCCGCTGTGGTGGCTGCGAGGAGGGCATGCCCAGACCATTCTCGGCTCGCAGTGGCCGCAGCGGCTGCCAAAGGAGCGGGCCATGATCCGTCGAGTGGATCTTGATGATGGCGATGCGGTTGCCGTCCACGACGACATGCCCGAAGGCTGGCGGCCAGGCGGCAAGGTGATCGTGATGGCCCACGGCGTGTCGGATGACCACCGCTCGCCGCTGCTGGTGCGGCTCAAGGCCAAGCTCAACGAGCGAGGCGTGCGGGTGTTTCGCTGGGACATGCGGGGCTGCGGCGCTGGCAAGCCGTTGGCTCGCAGGCCCTACCATGCAGGCTGCTCTGCGGACCTCGCGAAGGTGGTGGAGGCCGTCCTTGGGTGGACGGAGGCAGCCGATGCCGCACCGCAGCTGTCGCTCTTTGGCGTGTCGCTCGGTGGCAACGTGCTGCTGAAGTATCTCGGTGAGGATCCGCAGCGGGTGCCGGCGGCTGTGTCGCAGGCGATCGCCGTCAATCCGCCGATCGATCTGGTGGCGGGCGTGGAGGCGATCGGCAGTGGGGCCAGCCGCATCTACGACCGGCACCTCACGCGGAGGCTGCTTGCCCGTCTTGAGGAGTGGTGGCAGGAGCGGCCGGATGCGGTGCGGCCCCCGCAGCCCGATGGACGCAGGCCGCGGGGCTTGCGGGAGTTTGACGACTGGTACACCGCGCCGGCGGCAGGCTTCCGCGACGCCTTCGACTACTACACACAGTCGAGTTCGGCCCAGTTTCTTTCGGCGATTGGCGTTCCCACCGCAATCATCGCCAGCAAAGACGACCCGCTCGTGCCGTTTGCGATGTTTGATGCCGACCGCGTGGTGTATCCGGAGTGTGTGCGGCTGATCGCCACCGACTCCGGCGGCCATGTCGGCTTCGTGGGCCGCAGCGAGGGCGACCCCGACAGCCGCTGGCTCGACTGGCGGGTGGTGGAGATGGTGGCCGGCGGGTGAAGCCCCGCAATCGGACCTTGACATCCGATTAAAGGGGTGCGACACTATAAGTGTCAGGGGCGGCTGTCGCACGCACGGCTGCTCGCGGGAACCTGCTTTCCAGCGCGGAGCCGCTCCCTGGCGTCACCGGTCTGGAGCCTGTGCGATGCGCTGCTGCCGACGTCGACCGTTCGACCGCATGATCGCTGTGGTGGTCGTGGGTGTTGCCAGCGGGCTCGCTGCGGCTCGCGGGCTTGCCGTCGACGCGTTTGAGCAGCCGCCGATCTCCTACAGCGACACCACGCCGGCCAATCCGGTAGCCGATCTCAGCGAGCGGCTTCGCCAAGGCGAGGTGGCTCTGAGGTTTGAAGAAACGACCGGGTATCTGAAGGATCTGCTCGCATCGCTGCGGGTGCCGGTTTCGAGTCAGACGCTGGTCTTCTCGAAGACGAGCCTCCAGCAGCGGTTTATCGCACCGAAGAATCCGCGGGCAATCTACTTCAATGATGAGGTCTACGTCGGCTACGTGCGTGGAGGCGACGTGCTGGAGGTGTCGGTCGCCGATCCACAGCTTGGCACCGTCTTCTACACGGTCGATCAGAATCCAGCGCAGCCACCGCAGTTCGTGCGGCAGACCGAGAGCTGCCTGATCTGTCATGGTGGTTCGCAGACCCGTGGCGTGCCGGGGCATATCGTGCGGTCGGTCTATGCAAGCCGCAGCGGCCAGCCGGTGTTTTCTGCCGGCTCCTACCGAGTGGACGACACCACACCGCTGGCCGACCGCTGGGGCGGCTGGTATGTGACCGGCACGCATGGCACCGCCACGCACCTAGGCAATGTGACCTACACCCGCAGGCCGGAGCCGGGAGACGAACGCGACGTCAGTGGTCTCAATCAAACGCAGCTCGCGTCGCGGTTTGATGCAAAGGGCTATCTCTCTGCCCACAGCGATCTCGTGGCTCTCTCCGTGCTCGCCCATCAGGCTCCGGCCCACACGGTCCTCGCCAGGGCATCGATTGAGGTGCGGACGGCGCTGCATCGTGAAGCGACGCTCAACCGCGAGCTTGGAGAGCCGGCGGGCCACCGCTGGCCGAGCACCGATTCGATCATCGACTCAGCGGTCGACTCGCTCGTTGAGTGCCTGCTCTTTGCAGAAGCGGCGGCGCTGCCCGAGCCCATCCGTGGCACGACACCGTTTGCGGAGGAGTTTGTCGCGGCCGGTCCGCGGGATGCCCTTGGCCGATCGCTGCGGTCGCTGGAGCTTGAGTCGCGGCTCTTTCGCTATCCGTGTAGCTATCTGATTTACTCCGCCAGCTTCGACGCCCTGCCCGACGAGCTGCGGCAGCGGTTCTGGCAGCGGATGGACGAGCTGCTTGGTTCGGCTGTTGGAGGTGAAAACGGTTCGTCTCTTTCCCCCTCCGACAGCGAGGCGATTCGGCAGATTCTCGCATCCACCAAGGCCGACGCGGCGTTGCTCTGGAGCGACCCGTGAGCGAACACGCCGCAGTGGTTGCGGCGGCCGCCGAGCCAGCCCGCCGCGGTCGAAGAGCCATACCAACGACTCAGAAATGGCTCGCCGCACCGTCAGAGAGGCCCGCTCTCCGAGAAACACTGGACTGACACATGCTTTCGCAGACTGTTGAATACGCTCTTCGTGCGGCCACCTATCTGGCAACGGTGCCGGAGCAGTCGCGGACCGTCGATCAGATCGCCGAGGTCACGCATGTGCCCGTTGCCTACCTCTCAAAAGTTTTGCAGCAGCTGGTGCGGGGGAAGATTGTGGCGAGTCGCCGCGGAACAGGAGGCGGCTTCACTCTTGTCCGTTCCCCCGATGCCTTGCGAATCCTCGAGATCGTGCAGGCGGTCGAGCCGATCCGCCGCATCAAAACCTGCCCGCTGGGGATTGCCAAGCACGGCAAGCGGCTCTGCCCGCTCCACCGTCGGCTCGACAACGCCATGGCCCAGATGGAGGAGGCCTTTGCGGAGTCGACGCTGGCCGAGATCCTCGCTGAGCGGACCGAGAGCATCCCTCTGTGTGAGTTTCCGAATCAGCTTGCCGGCCGCGGTCGCTGAAGGCGGCGGCAGACTGTGTTCCACAGTCTGCTAGGGCTCGTCGTCGTGGATCCCGTAGCGTTCCACAGGCAGTTTCTCGAGCACGACGATCAGAAATGTGGCGATCGGCCCGAGCAGGAGCGATCCCGCCCACCACAGCAGGCCGCTGCGGCCTTTGCTCTGGGCAAGGCCGGCGTTGATCAAGGAGAGCGTGCCCCAGCCGACGAAAAACTCGGTTTGCTCCTGCATCGGGAAAACGGTCCTTGGGGTCGGTCGACGAGGCTGTGGAATCAAACCTCGCAGCAGCGAAACGGCGAACGTGTGTGTCCGAGTATCTGGTGCCCCGCATGGCATGGTCAATGGTGCAGGCGGCTTCTGGTTCCAGGGCGGGCGCCCTGGGGAGG
>CALCGM010000199.1 GCA_937900985.1 uncultured Planctomycetaceae bacterium
AGAATGCACGAGTGAGCGAAGCCAGGATGGCGAAGCGAGCGCTCGGCGAATCGGCCTGGGCTCACCCCGAGCGCTCGGCGAATCGGCCCGGGCTCACCCCGAGCGACCCACCGTTGATCGTCGGCTTAGATCTTGATCCCAATCAGCGAGGCCTGGATTTCAAGCACGCGGCGGAAGTAGGGGAACGGGTAGGGCACGCCCTTTTTTCGCGCCCATGCGAAGGCGGTGTCGACGAGTTTGACCGGGAGCACGCCCTCTTCCACGAGGGCGGCCACGCGGTCAGCGTATTCAAACTCCTGCGGGAGCCGGGCCTTGAGGCCCGCCTTGAGCCGCTCCGCAAGCGATGTCGATTCCCGCGGAACGGGAGGCTCTGCAGCGGGTGCGGCCGCAGTGCTGGCCACGCAGAGGCAGGCAGTGAGGATCGCCGAAGCGAGCGTTTTGATGGTCATGCGGGGGAGGTAGCAGCCGCGGGCTCCCGAAAGCAAGGCCATTCCGGCGGATCATGCCGTGAAGCGTGCGAGGGCATACGACTTCTTGCCTGAGCGAAGCACGACGACCTGACGGCCCGCCAGGTCGTCGGGGCGAAGGGCGTAGGCGGGCTCACGGATGCGGCGGTTGTTGACGTAGGCTCCGCCCTGCTCGATCGTTCGCCGCGCCTGGCTCCGGGAGGCCGCCAGGCCGGTGGCCTGCAGGGCCTCGACCAACGGCAGGCCTTCGTCATGCTCAACGGCCCCGAGCGGAAAGTCATGGCTGGGCACCTCGGCGAAGATCTCCACGAGGGTGGCCTCGTCGAGGCCCTCGATGTCTCCTCCGAAAAACACCGCGGTGGCCTGTTGGGCAGCGGCGAGGCCAGCATCGCCATGAACGAGCCGCGTGAGCTCTTCGGCAAGCCGTTGCTGCGTCTGGCGGGCGGAGGCGTTTTCCTGGCGACTGGCATCGAGCGCGGCGATTTCATCGAGCGACAGCTCCGTGAGCCGCCGCAGGCACAGCCCGGCGTCGTCGTCCTCGAGATTCATCCAGTACTGAAAGAACCGATAGGGGCTGGTTCGCTGGGGATCAAGCCAGACCGCGCCGGAGGCGGTCTTACCCATCTTGGTTCCATCGCTCTTCGTCAGCAGCGGGCAGGTGATGCCGTGCAGTTCTCGGCTTCGCAGCCGTCGGCCAAGCTCAATGCCGGCGGTGATGTTGCCCCACTGATCGCTGCCGCCGATCTGCACCCGGCAGTCGAGGGCGTCGGAGAGGTGCACGAAGTCCCACGCTTGCAGCAGCATGTAGCTGAACTCGGTGTAGGACAGACCGCCGTCGCGCTCGAGCCGGCTTTTCACCGAGTCTTTGCCGAGCATCTGCGAGAGCGGCACATGCTTGCCCACATCGCGAAGAAACGCGAGGTAGCCCACGCCCCGCATCCAGTCGGCATTGTTGACCACATGCACGGTGCTGCCGGCTGTCGCGAGAACGCTGCGTATCTGCCGCTCAACAGCCGCCACATTCGCCGCAAGCTCATCGGTTGAGAGCAGATTCCGCTCTTCGCTGCGGCCGCTTGGGTCGCCGATCATGCCGGTGGCGCCGCCGAGCAGCGCGACCGGCTCATGGCCAGCTGCGGCCACCCGCCGCAGGAGAACGAGGGCCACGAGATGCCCCACGTGCAGGCTGTCGGCCGTCGGGTCGAAGCCCGCATACACCCGCCTCCCGGGTGTGCTGAGCCACTCGCGAAGCCGCTGGGCGTCGGTGGACTGGTGGAGCAGTCCGCGATCGTGAAAGTCGTCAAACAGGCTGGCATTCATTGGGGGTGCTTGAATGAGGTGGGGGGCTAACGCCAGAGCTCGTCGCCAGCAAAGGGGTGGGCGGGGCCCGGGAGTTTTGGCTTCGGGAGGGCCTTGAGGGCCTGTTCCGCCAGCCGCAGATCGTCTCGCGACGTGATCTTCAGATTAATAGGAGAGCCCTCAACCACACTGACGGGCTCACCAAGGGCCTCGAGCAGGGAGGCCTCGTCGGTCGCTGTCAGTGTCGGGTTGGCTCGACGATGGGCGAACGCCCGTTCGAGAAGCTCTCGACGGAAGACCTGCGGCGTCTGTGCTTCCCAGAGGCCGGTGCGGTCGACCGTCTCGACAATCCGGCCGTCCGCCCCCACCCGCTTGAGCGTGCTCACGACCGGATTGGCAAGGATGGCCGCCCCATGTTTGGTCGCTGCCTGAAAAACCCGGTCGATCCAGGTCGCTGCCAGGCAGGGGCGAGCGGCGTCGTGGATGGCCACAAACTCGACGTCGGAATCAAGCTTCGCGAAGCCCGACTCCACCGAGTCGGATCGCTCGGCGCCTCCCTCAGCCCACGACATCCCCATGAAGGCGAGGTTGGCCCCAAACTTCTCGAGGAAGACCTCGCGATCCTCAGGAGACACGACCACGACGACCTTGGCCACATCGTCGCGGTCGCAGAACTTTTCCGCCGAGTGCAGCCACACGGGGCGACCCGCGAGCGGTGCGAACGGCTTCTTGTAGTTGGGATCGGAAAAGCGACTGCTGCGGCCGGCAGCCACCAGGATCACACCGAAGCGAGGCATCAGTCGACGGCCCAGTCCATGAGGTGTCGGACGGCAGCCTTCGCGACGGGCTTGTCGTGGAGCCAGGCTGCAAAGGACTCGCCATGTCGGCCGTAGAGGTCCACGAGCCAGTCGGGGCCCGACGTGAGCATCCAGTGGCGGAACTCCAGCCACTTGGGGTTGTCGTGGCCATAGACCTCGCGGGCAACCCAGCAGAAGCCGCCCATGCCCATGCCGCCCATGCCGCCGCCGCC
>CALCGM010000200.1 GCA_937900985.1 uncultured Planctomycetaceae bacterium
ATCCAGCAGCACCCGCTGATGGCCGGCTGCGTGGAGGGCGAGCAGATCGACGCTGTCGAAGTGGCAGCAGACGGCTGCGAAGACCTCAAAGCCGGCCTCGTCGCCATCGGCGGGATGGGGCGGGGCGAGCGGAAACTGCTCAAGCGGCGTGCCGGGGGCGTCGCCGGTGGCATAGCAGGCCCGGCTCATGGCAGCCGAACTGCTCCAGGCTGCCCGTGCACGCTGGTCGCCGTGGTGGACGTGGGCCCGCGCCGCGATGCGGATCTGCAGCCGCGACGAGGGGTCATACCAGTGCAGGGCGACCCGTGGCTCCCGCAGGATGTCGGTGACCTTGCCGCTGCGGACGTCGGTGTGAAACCAGGCCTCGCGATGGGACGGATCAAACAGCCGTAGCACGACCGTCCGAGCCTGAGGCGAGCCCTCCGGGCCAACGGTCGTGAGCGTGGGCAGGTGCAGGGGATGGCGGCCGGAGGCGGCTGCTGCCACCAGCTCGCTCGCCACCAGATCCCATGTCTCGGCCGGGGTGGCGCCTGCCAGATCCCAGTTGAGCAAGGGATCCGCAGCCGCCGTGAGATCGTCGGTGAGTCTGTCCATGCGCGTCTGCCCTGGCGGTCTGGTGCGGCAGTGCGGCTGCGGGCCGCAGACGGTGCGAGCATCTCAGCAGTGTTCAAGCATAGCGGCTGACCGCCGCCTGGCGTCCTGCGGGTGTGGTATTCTCGCGGCCCGCCGGCCTCGGGGTAGGCGCGACGACTGCTTCCACACCCTAGACACTTGGATTCTCATGGACGACCTTGCTCCACACGACCGTCTCGCTGCTCTTGGCCTTGGCCTTCCACCGGCGCCCAAGCCTGCGGGCGTCTATAAGCCGTGCCTGATTGATGGCCATCATGTGTATGTCTCTGGCCATGGTCCCTTGCAGAGTGACGGCCGGCTGATCACCGGCCGCGTTGGCCGAGACCTCGACTCCGATGCCGGCAAGGCAGCGGCCCGTCAGGTGGGGCTGGCGATTCTGGCCACGCTCGTGGACAGCCTCGGTAGCCTCGACCGCATCAAGCGAGTGATCAAGGTGCTCGGCATGGTCAACGCAACCGCAGAGTTTGAAGAGCATCCCTACGTGATCAACGGCTGCAGCGAACTCTTTGGCGAGATCTGGGGGCATGACCTGGGGATTGGTGTGCGGAGCGCCGTCGGGATGGGCTCACTGCCCGGCAACATCGCTGTTGAGATCGAGGCGATCTTCGAGCTGGCTTCGGATTCCTGATCGGCCCCGAGTGGCTGGCCCACACGTCAGAGAGGGAGATGCTGCTGATGGCATGGGCCGATTCGCTGCCTCTGCTGATCGTTGCCGGCTCCATCGTCGTGCTGGTGGCGATGGTGGTCTGGGCCAAGGTGCATCCGCTGCTGGCGTTTGTGCTGGTGTCGGCGGCGGCCGCCTTTGGCCTGGGCATGCCGGCTGCGGAGGTGGCCGCCGCGATCCGCAAGGGGATGGGCGACATCCTTGGGGCGCTCACGATCGTGATCGTCGCCGGGGCGATGCTGGGAAAGCTGGTGGCGGAGAGCGGGGCGGCCCAGCGGATTGCCTCGGCCCTGGTCGCGTCGTGCGGCCCTGCGAGGATGGCCTGGGCGATGGCAGCCACTGGTCTGGTGGTGGGGATCCCGCTCTTCTTTGGCGTTGGCTTTGTGCTGCTGGTGCCGATCATCTTTGCGGTGATCGCGGGGGCAGGCCTGCCGCTGGTTGTGGTTGGGCTGCCGGCGCTCGCCGCGATGAGCGTGGCCCATGGCCTGCTGCCTCCCCACCCCGCGCCGACGGGGCTTGTGGCCACCTTCGGTGCCAACATGGGGCTCACGCTCCTCTACGGGCTGGTCGTTTCGGTGCCGGCGATCGTGATCGGCGGGCCGCTGTTTTCGCGGACGCTCTCCGGCATCAAGGCAAAGCCGCTGCCGGGGCTGATTGCGGACCCGAAGCCGGAAGAGGCGTTGCCGGGCCTGGCCGTGAGTGTGGTCACAGCGCTTTTGCCGGCCGTGTTGCTCGTTGTTTCGGCGGGGGCGAGCCTGTGTGTGGCTGCCGACTCGCCGCTGGCGGGCGTGGTGGCCTTTGCCGCCGATCCGGATGTGGTGATGGTTGTGTCGCTGGTGTTTGCGGCCTACACCCTCGGCATCGCGCGGGGCACGCCGCTGGTTGCGGTGATGCACACCTACTCCGCGGCGATAGTGGATGTGGCCTCCATCCTGCTGGTGATCGCCGGTTCGGGAGCGTTTAAGCAGGTGATCGTGTCGACGGGTGTGGATGCCAGGATCGCCATGGTGCTGGAATCACTGCCGCTCGATCCTCTCATCCTTGGCTGGCTGGTCGCAGCAGCGATCCGTGTCTGCGTGGGCTCCGCGACGATCGCCGGGCTCACGGCGGCAAGCATCATCGCACCGCTGGTCGCCGGTGGCGACGTGGAGCCCAACCTGATGGTGCTCGCGATCGGTGCCGGCAGCATCTTCTGCTCCCATGTCAATGACGGAGCGTTTTGGATGTTTAAGGAATACTTCAACGTGAGCATCAGCGACACGCTCAAGAGCTGGACGCTGATGGAGTCGATTGTGGCGGTGGTGGCGCTTGCGGGCGTGCTGCTGCTCGATCTCGTGGTGTAGCCCTGCTGATGAGCGATGGCCCCGGGGAGGTTTCCGCTGTGTTGACAATCGATGCCCATCTCGACCTGGCGATGAACGCCCTGGAGTGGAACCGCGACCTGCGGTGCACCTCCGCCGAGATCAATGCCCGCGAGCTGGCCCGCGGCCTCGCCGACAAGCCAGACCGCGGCAAGGCGACGGTGTCGCTGCCCGACCTGCGGCGGGGCTCGATCGGGCTCGTTGTGGCGACCCAGATCGCCCGCTTCACCGCTCCCGACAATCCGCTCCCTGGCTGGAGCTCACCCGAGCAGGCCTGGGCCCAGACGCAGGGGCAGCTGGCCTGGTATCGCGAAATGGAGGCGGCTGGCGAGATGGTGCAGATTCGCGATCTGGCCGGCCTTGAGCGGCACGTGGGCTGCTGGGAGGCCGCGAGTGCGGCGGGGGGCGACTGTGCAGCGCTTCCGGTTGGCTACATCCTCACGCTGGAAGGGGCCGACTCGCTCGTCACGCTTGAGCATCTTGACCGTGCCTATGCCGACGGCCTGCGGGCGCTCGGGCCCGCCCACTACGGGCCGGGCCGGTATGCCTACGGCACCGATGCGTCGGCGCCGCTGAACGACCAGGGGCGGGAGCTGCTCAAGGCGATGGATCGGCTGGGGATGATCCTCGACACAACGCACCTCTGCGACGAGGCCTTCTGGCAGGCGCTCGAGATCTTCACAGGGCCCGTCTGGGCCAGCCACTGCAACTGCCGGGCCCTCGTTGACCACAACCGCCAGTATTCCGATGCGATGCTGCGGGCGGTGATCGACCGGGGCGGCGTGATCGGGATGCCGCTGGATGCCTGGATGATGGTGCCCGGCTGGATTCGCGGGCAGACCGATCCCAAGGAGGCCGGCTGCGATCTCTCCGTGATGCTCGACCACCTAGACCATGTCTGCCAGGTGGCGGGGAATGCCGAGCATGTCGGCATCGGGTCGGATCTGGATGGCGGCTATGGCCGGGAGCAGTCGCCCCACGATCTGGAGACGATCGCCGATCTGGCCAGGCTGCCTGAGATGCTGGCGGCCCGGGGTTTCCCAGCCGACGACATCGAGAAGGTGATGCGAGGCAACTGGCTGCGGTTTCTCCGCCGGGCCTGGGCAGGCTGACGCTCTGCCGCCGCGAACCGCAGCATGGGCCGCATGGGGCGAGGCTGAGATCACTCGGCCCAGGCGGGGCGGTCGGTTTCGTAGGTCACCACAGCAGCATCGCCAGGCCGCTGAAAGGTGAGCCGCCAGGCGTGGAGGCACATCGGCGGATCGGCCGGGGTGAGCGTCTGCTGCTGGCCGAGCTGCCGGCTGGGCAGGTAGACCGGGTCGCCCACGATTCGATAGCCCAGGTCCCAGAGGTGCACCCGGATCTGGTTGGTGCGGCCGGTGCGGGGCGTTGCCTCGATGACCGCCTCCCCGTTGCTGCATCGCGTGAGGACGCGGAAGGCGGTCTCGGCGGGGTCGCCAGCCTCGCTGTCGACGACGCGAAAGCCGCTGTCGGCGGGCCTGCTGGAGATCGGCTGGTGCGAGATGGTTGCGTCCCAGGTGGGATGGCCGGCCACGCGGCAGAGATAGGTCTTTGAGGCTCCAGCCTGCTCAAACTGCCGCTGGATCGCCTTGGCTGAGCGACGGCTGCGCGAGAAGACGACGATGCCGGTGGTGTTGGAGTCGAGGCGGTGGGCCGGCGTGAGGTGTTCGCCGGGGAAGGCCAGCTGCAGGATCGCGGTCATGCTGTTGCGGTTGAATCGGCCGCAGGGATGCATCGGCAACGGCGCGGGCTTGTCAAACACGACGTAGTCGTCTTCCCAGGCACACACCCGGATCGCCGGGTTGACCTCAGGCTCGCGGGTTTCGGGCTCGACGCGGTGCAGCCGCTGGCCACTGCGAACCGCCGTGGCTGCAGTCAGCGGCTGCTGGCCATCGCGGATCCGCTCGTGGCGGAGAACAGCCTGCCATTCTTCGCGGGAGATGTGGGGGAAGAAGTCGCAGAGGAACTCGAGCAGCGTCCAGCCGTCGTAGCGGGCAGGCACGTTAAGCGGCCGCTGGCTCTCGTAGGGGCCTGCGCCTGGCAGTGGCGTGGTGGCCGCAGCGATCGCGGCCTCTCGCTCAGTCAGCGTCATCGGCTGCGGCTCGTGCGGAGGCTGCCAGCAGTAGGGGCACGACACCCCGCACTCGTAGTGGTGAGACTGCTGATCGGCGAGGGTCAGGGGATGCTGGCAGGCAAAGCACTGCGTGGTGTTTGTCTCTTCCAGCTGCGGATTCACGGCAACCCGCTGGTCAAACACGAAGCAGTCGCCGGTGTAGTGGGCTCCGCCGCACACCTCGAAGTATTTCAGAATGCCGCCTTCGAGCTGATAGATCTCACGAAAGCCCTCCTGCTCCATGAAGGGGCCTGCCTTCTCGCAGCGGATGCCCCCGGTGCAGAACATCACGATCGGCTGGTTCTTCATCTCGGCGGGGAGCTGGCGAACAGCGGCGGGGAACTCACGGAAATGATCGACCCCGATCGGCACCGCATTGTCAAACGTGCCCAGGTCGACCTCGTAGTCGTTGCGGGTGTCGAGCAGCGTCACCGGCCGGCCTTCGTCGAGCCACTGCTTGAGCTGTGTGGCCGGGAGCTTTTTGGAGGTGTAGGCGGCCGGTGCAACGCCGTCGACGCCAAAGGCGATGATCTCTTTCTTCAGCTTCACCAGCAGCCGGCGAAACGGCTGGCGGTCGCTGAGGCTTTCTTTGGCCTCCAGCTGGGCCAGAAGCGGGTCGCTCCGCAGGTGCCCAAGGAGGGCGTCGATCCCACCGCGGCTGCCAGCGATGAAGAGATTGATCCCCTCGGGGCTGAGCAGCACCGTGCCCTTGAGCTGCTCCGCCCTGCAGACCGCTCGCACCGCTTCGCGACGCTCGGGCAGCCGGTCGAGCGGGGTGAACAGGTAGGCCGCGACGTTGACGAAGGCGTCGCTGGCGGGCGTGCTGGGCGTGGCGGGGCAGGTGGACATCGTGTGGGCAGCAGACCGGGTGAGCAGGTGGGAAAATGCCCGCGGGGCAGGGGGCGTGGGACGGGCCGCAGACCGGCGGCGTTTGGCCTATGAGAGCCGTCCGCGGCCGTCAATGGTCAGCGGATGAAGGCTCCCGTCAGGCTCCTGCCACCAGGCGACGTCTTGCAGGTTGACGCAGGGGCAGATGTGGTTGGGGATGATGGTGAGCCGTTCACCCACCGCGGGAGGCTTGGGGCACTGACGGATATCGACCTGGGCATGCTCTTCGGTCAGCTTGGTGATCGTCGCCTCCGGGTAGGCCGGCAGAAACCCGTAGCCGCTCTCGGGGGCGGGCACGCAGCGATCGCTGGTGAGGGTTTTGCTGCCGGCGTCGAGGACCACCTGGCCAGCGACGGCATCGCTCACCACGGTCGCGAGAATCGTGGCCGCGATGTCGTCCGCCGAGCAGAATCCGCCACGCAGCGTGTTGAGATCGTTAAACACGCTCGTGCCTGGGCGGACGTCGGTGGCCTGAGGAACGAGGTGCGACTGGTAGGCGGTGGGGGTGGAGCCACCGGACACGACCTCGCGAGAGAGGCCGGCTCGGTCAAACCGATCGCAGGCCTCGGCAAGCGTGTCGGCGACCCTCTGCAGGGGATCGGCCTGCTCTGCGGGCTCGCTCCAGATATGGCCGGGATAGAAGAAGATCCCGTCGAGCCGCAGGCCTGGGGCATGCGTGACCGCCTCGGCGAGGTCGACCAGGGCATCGACGCTCGGAACGCCGGTGCGGCCCGGCCCCACGTCGAGGTCGACCAGCACGCCAACGGTGCTTCCGGCCCGACTTGCCGCTCCCGCAACCGCGGCGATGGCCTGGCGGGTGTCGAGAGCCACGCGGAGCGTGCAGCGGTTGGCGAGGTCGGCCACGCGGCTCGCGCGGGCTGGATCGACGGTCGGGTAGGCGATCAGGATGTCAGCGGGGCCATCCCCGAAGGCCGCGAGCAGCGGTTCCGCCTCGCCGACCTTGGCCACCGTGAGCCCCACGGCGCCGGCAGCCACTTGATGGCGGGCGATGGCGAGCGACTTATGGGTTTTGGTGTGGGGCCGAATGCCGATTCCGTGGCTGCGGCCGTAGTCTGCGAGGCGGTTGATGTTGCGGTGCACCCGCTGGCCATCCACCAGCAGCGCCGGTGTCGGCAGCGTGTCGATCGTCGCGTTGATGTTGTGATTCACAGGCGTGAGCTCCCCCGACGCAGAGACCGAAGAGCCACCAGGATAGCGAGTTTTGGGCGGGATCGGCAGTTGGCTGAGACCCGGGGTTCTTCGGAGAAACGAGGGTTTGGCATGAAGATTCTGTGATGCCCACGCCGCTTGT
>CALCGM010000201.1 GCA_937900985.1 uncultured Planctomycetaceae bacterium
CGAGCCCGGTCATGCTGACCACATGGTCATCCCAGCTTTCGTCATGCAGGTTGAAGCGGAAGCGGGCGAAATCGGGCATCGACCATGTGTAGAGCGGCGTGAAGGCTCGCGAGCGGCGGCTGTCTCGGGCAAAGCCGCTCGGGGCAGCGGGCTCCCGGATCGCCAGGCTGTAGCGACCCCGTGTGGTGGTGAGCGGCTCAAGCCCTTCAATCCGGCAGGAATAGAGGTTGCCGTGGTCAAACCCGAGGGCGATGCCTGCGGTGTCGAGCGGCACACCGTTGCGGGAGAGGAGCACATCGGCGGAAGAAAGCGATCGTTCGAGAATCCCGGCCGTGAGCGGCTCGTCGAACCGGAGCTTGATCCACTCCAGTGGTGCGATCCGCTCAGGGATGATCGCCGGATCGGCACCGCTGGCATGCGACGCGTGTGGGTAGTCGGGCGACACGCCGACCCAGTTCAGCAGTGAGCGGCCGACGACTCGTTGTGGTGCTGCCACCACCGCCGGTCGTTCTCGATTGCCGCCGCGGGAAAGCCATGAGCCCGTGAGGATGCCGCCGAAGCCAACGGCGAGTGCGACTCCCCCGCAATGCAGAGGATATCGCCGCAGCCAGCCACACAGGCCGCGTGCCGTCCGCAGCTGCCGGCGAGGCGAGAGCGGCTCTCCAGCCAGGAGCGTTCGCAGGTCAGTGGCGAGCTCACCGGCGGTGGCGTAGCGATCGCTGGGGTGCGTGGCCAGGCAGCGGTCAGCGATGTGCTGCAGGTCGCGGCGAAAGCGTCTGCTGAGCGAGTGGCTGGGAAGCCGCAGCGGCTGAGCAGCCGCGTGCTGAGTGAGTCGTGCTGCCTCGGCAATCGGCTCGCCCGCGATCGCGGAGGGCAGGCGGCCGGTGAGCAGCTCATGGAGCACGACGCCGAGCGAATAGACATCGCAGCGTGCATCGATCGCGGCTTGTGGGACGCCAAACTGCTCCGGACTCATGTAGGGCCGTGTGCCCGTGGGTGAACAGGTCTCCGTCGTGTCTGTGGTGCCCGCATGCTCCTCGTTGAGCATGTGCGCGATGCCGAAGTCGATCACCTTCACGCAGCCCGCCGCCGAAACCAGGATGTTTGCCGGCTTGAGATCGCGATGCACGATGCCCTGAGCATGGCCAGTGGCAACAGCATCGCAGGCCGCGAGCAACAGACGCAGGCGTTGGTGAGGCGGGAGGCTGCGGCGGTTGCAAAACGCGACCAGTGGCTCCGCTTCTGGCACAAACTCCATCACGAAGTAGGGCACAACAGCGGACGCATGCGAAAACTCCCCAGCATGAAACAGCGGCGCGATGTGCGGATGGGCGAGGCGGCCCAGCAGCTCCATTTCGCGAAAGAAGCGTCGCGCTGCGTGTGGGCCTTGCCCGTGTCGCAGAAACTTCACCGCCACCGGCCGCTGTGGTGATCGCTGCAGGCCTCGGTAGACATGCCCCATGCCTCCCGAAGCAATCCTCTCCTGAATGAGCACATCCCCCACGACACTGCCGATGAGAGCATCGCCATCCTCGCTGGCGGGCAGGCTCGACTCGCTCTGCTTCTGCCGCTCGATGCCGACGGCCGCCGAGAGCCGGCCTGCGGTGGGGGCCGCTGCCGGCGGACGAACCGTTTCAGATGACGGGCGGACTGTCGAGGGGGCAGCGTCTTCGGCCGTGCGGCTGCGTGGGGAGCGGTCCATCGATCCACGAGGCCGTCAGGCCCCGTCCGAGGGTGGGATCCCTCAGAAGATAGTGCACGCCGCCCTGTTTCGCGAAGCGTGCCGTTCGCGTCGTGCCGCGGCCTGTTGGCTCACGTCGCCGACAGGCCGAGGGCCTGCCGGAGAATCGTGATCGCTTCTTCCCCTCGGTCGGCTGCGACGACGACGTTGAGCCGCACCTCGCTGGTGCTCACGAGGTCGATGTTGATGCCCGCTTCAGCGAGCGGCTGAAAGAGGCTGTCGGCGATCGCCGAGTGGCTGCGGATGCCCACGCCGGTGATGGAAAGCTTGGCCACGTGGGGAATGTCGGCCACGCGGGCTCCGTGCGTCTGGGCAATGGCCCGGGCGGTGGTGGCGGCGAGTTCACGATTCTCGGCAGCCACGGTGAAACTCAGCTCGGCTTTGCCGTCTCGGGGCTCGCTCTGCACGATCATGTCGACGAGCAGCCCGGCCCGGCCGATCTCCTCAAACACCTCCGCCGCCACGCCGGGGGTGTCGGGCAGATCGATAAACGTCACCAGGGCCTGCGATTCATCGAGCTGGCAGTCTTCGATCGCCAGGTCTTCCATGCCCTCGAGCCGCTGGACCACTTCCAGCGGGCTGACGGGCGTTCGTTCCAGTGCGGCGGAGTCGAGCTGCGAGTCGTCTCGGGCAGCAGCCTGCTCAAGGCCAAACGTGGCGTGCACCGCCTGCACCGCGCGGTCGGCGTCTGCCCGCTCCACCAGCGCCGAGATCTTGATCTCGCTGGTGGTGATCATCTGGACGTTGATCTTCTCGGCAGAGAGCGAGGCAAACATCCTGCCTGCCACGCCCTGCTCCGACTCCATGCCCATGCCGACCGCCGACACCTTGGCGAGGCCTTCCTGGCACGACACATCCGCCGCACCAATCTCGCCGGCCACGCGTCGGGCCACCTCAAGTGCCTGAGGCAGGTCGCTCGTGGCCACCGTGCAGGAGATGTCGGCCCGGCCAGCCTGGGCGACGTTCTGCACGATCATGTCGACGGCGATACCAGCCGACGTCAGGCCTGAGACCACGCGATGGCTCGAGCCCGGCTCGTCGGGCACGCCCGTGATCGTCAGCCGCGACTCGTCGCGGGCAAGCGCCACGCCCGAGACGGTTCGCGAAGCCGCCAGCCCCGCCGGGGCAATCAGCGTTCCGGGGCCATCCTGGAAGCTCGATCGCACCAACACCTTCACGCCAAACTTCTTGGCAAACTCGATCGACCGCGGGTGCATCACGCCGGCACCGAGGCTCGCCATCTCGAGCATTTCGTCGTAGGCAATGGTCGGCAGTCGAGAGGCGGCCGGCAGGATGCGGGGGTCGGTGGTGTAGATGCCGTCGACGTCGGTGTAGATCTCGCAGAGGTCGGCATCGAGCACCGCGGCGAGCGCCACGGCGGTGGTGTCGGATCCGCCCCGGCCGAGGGTGGTGATGTTGCCGTGCTGGTCGATGCCCTGAAAGCCCGCCGCGATGACGATCGCGCCGCGGTCGAGGTGGCCACGGATCGTGTCGGTCGAGATGGATCGGATGCGGGCACGGGTGTGGGAGCTGTCGGTGCGGATGCCGATCTGGGCGCCGGCAAGGCTCACCGCTTCCACACCGAGCGAATGCGCAGCCATCGCCATCAGCGCCACGGTCACCTGCTCTCCGGTGGAGAGCAGCATGTCCATCTCGCGGGCGCTCGGCCGGCTGGTGATTTCGCCCGCGAGCGTGACGAGGGCATCGGTCTGCTTGCCCATGGCGCTGACCACCATCACCACCTGGTCGCCCGCCTGATGCCGGGCGACGGCCTTGCGGGCGGCAGCCAGAATCTTGGTGGGATCGGCCACGCTGGTGCCGCCAAACTTCTGCACGACGAGGGCCATCGCATCAGCCTCCTGCTGGGGTTGAGCCGAGAAAGGCACCCATCAGCTGCCAGCCCGGATCGAAGAGCGGGCCGGCGGCGGCGGCCGACTCACCGTAGGCGACTGCCGAATCGGCAGCGATCCCTGTGCCGGCCATCACATAGGGAACACCGCCGCGGGAATGGGTTTTGGTGGAGAGGAAGGTGGGGTGGTCGGGGCAGATCAGGATGCGGGAGTCGCCGCAGCCTTCGAGGTGCTGCACCAAGGGGGCCACGATCAGCTGGTCGATCCGCTCAATGGCAGCGATCTTTTCAGCCGTGTTGCCCTCGTGGCTCGCCTCGTCGGGAGCCTCCACATGCACGCAGACGAGGTCGGCCGACGCCAGCTCTTCAATGGCGGCCCGCCCCTTGGCGGCGTAGTCGGTGTCGAGGTAGCCGGTGGCTCCGGCGACCTCACGCCGCTTCCAGCCAGCGAGTGATGCCAGGCCCCGCAGCAGGTCGACGGCCGTGATCATCGTGGCCGAAACATGATGCAGATCGGTGAAGGCTGGCATGGCCGGGGCCTTGCCGGCACCCCACAGCCAGACATGGGTCGCCGGCCGCTTGCCGGCCGCCCGGCGAGCCTGGTTGACCGGATGATCCGCCAGCCAGCCGCGGCTGGCCCCCATGATCTCGGTCAGCAGGCGACTGCCCGTGCCCCGCGGAAAGGCATCGGCAACCGGCTTGTCCAGAAGGTCGTGCGGCGGCACCGTGCGGAGGTTGGCATGCAGCGGCGAGACCGGGGCCTCGCTGCCATGGTCGTCGCCTCGCCCGCCATCTCCCTGGCGCCCGCCATCTCCCTGGCAATAGATCAGCAGGTTGCGGTAGCTGACGCCCGGCACAAACTGCCAGGCTCTGGCCACCTCAGGAAACTCGGCGGCAAGTCCAGCCTGGGCGGCGGCGAGCAGGTCGCTGGCCTCCTCGGTGGAGATATGACCAGCCGTGAAGTCTTCCATCACCGGCTGGCCGTCCTGCTCGGTGAGGGTCACGAGATTGCAGCGAACGGCCCAGTCGTGGGGCCCGAGCGTGATGCCCTGGGCGGCGGCTTCCAGCGGAGCCCGGCCCGTGAAGAAGGCGAGCGGGTCGTAGCCGAGCAGGCTCATGCAGGCAACTTCGGATCCCGGCGGCAGGCTCGGGGGCACATGATCGGCCCGGCCCACCTGCCCGCGGGCGGCGAGGGCGTCGATGGCCGGCGTGTGGGCTGCCTCGAGCGGCGTGCGGCCATCGAGCGAGGCCTGCGGCTCGTCGGCGGCACCATCGGGAATCACCAGGAGATACTTCATCGGAGGGCTCTGGTTGGGCTGTGGGGCCCGTCGCAAAACCGCGAGGGGCGAATCGAGTGGAGCGACACCTAGGCCGCCGGGCTCGCGTCGTCGAGCCTGCTCTGATCGAGCACGGGCAGGCAGACACTCTTCTCGGCCGCTGCCGGCAGACTGTCGATCGCAGCCACGGCGCGGGCGATCGCGGCGGTGGAGCAGCGGTGGGTCATGATCACCAGGGAGACGGCTTCGTCGGTTTCCCCCGAGCCCGCCCGCTGCAGCATCGAGGCGATGGAAATCCCATGCTCGCCCAGGATGCCGGTGATCGACGCCAACACGCCGGGCCGGTCGCGAACACCGACGCGAAGGAAGTGGCACTCCTGGGTGTCGCCGCCGATCGTGAGATCCGGGTTTTCGGCCGAGAGCACGCCGGTGGTGCGGAAGGTGATCGCGGCCCGGCCCACGACGGTGTCGATGATGTCGGCTACCACCGCCGAGGCGGTGGGCATCTGCCCGGCCCCAAGACCGTGGAAAAACATCGGGCCCACCGCATCGCCGACGATGCTCACGGCGTTAAACGCTCCGCGGGTTTCGGCGAGGGGCGTGCCGATCCTCACGAGTGACGGGGTGACCCGCATCGAGAGCACGCCGTCGGATCGTGTGGCCACCGCCACCAGCCTGATGCGGTAGCCGAGATCGGCTGCGTCTTGAAGCAGGCCGATGTCGAGGGTGTCGACGCCGATCCGCGGGATGTCTGTCCAGGGCACCCACACGCCAAAGGCCAGGTGTGCGAGGATCGCCAGTTTCTGTGTGGCGTCGGTGCCGTCGACATCCATCGAGGGATCGGCTTCGGCAAAGCCCTTGGCCTGGGCGAGCGCCAGGGCCTCGGCGTAGTCGATGCCATCCTCTTCCATCCGCGTGAGGATGAAGTTGCTCGTGCCGTTGAGGATGCCGCGGATGCTCTCGATCTGATTGGC
>CALCGM010000202.1 GCA_937900985.1 uncultured Planctomycetaceae bacterium
CAGACAACACGATGATCAGATTCGTCAAGAAATGTGAACGTGATCTTCCAAGACAGCATCCCGTTGGCATGACCTGTCAAAATAAACGCGGTGAGAATGCCATCCTGTTTGAGAGTTCGGCAGACTGGGTCTTACGAAACTCCGTAGGTGGGTTTCGCGACGATCCTCCAGGCATGGGCGGAAGCAAGGTCGTGATTGTCGAAACCGCTGATCTGTGGGGGATCGGCGGCGACGCCACGTGGGTCTGGAAGTCGGTCACGCCTGGATTGAATCCGATCTTCATGGACACCTACGACGGCGGAGTGCTTGGTGTGGCCCGACTAGACCATGACCAGCCGCGGCGTGCCGTGGGGCAGGCGATTCGCTCCACGCTGCAGATGAACCTCGGCCGAGCGGTGCCGCAGAGTCTGCTCTGCTCAACGGGCTACTGTCTTGCCGGGCCTGGGGAGGCGTATCTGGTGTTTCTCCCCAAGGGGGTGAGGCAACGGTCGACCTCTCTGCTGGCTGAGGACCGTACGACGTCGAGTGGCACAACGTCACCACGGGCGAGGCTGTTGCGGCCCCCAACATCCTGGGCGGGCGGCGGGAACAGGGGGAGGCCGCTTTTGACGGGCCGGCGGTGCTTTTTCTCATGAAGACTGCAGGCTGACCCAGGGCAGGCGTCGACAGATCCCGCGGTGGGCGGTCAGCGATGGGTTACCGGCGAGACCTGGTCGAGGCGAAACTCTTTGCGGCTCATCGCTTCGTAGTGGTGGCCGATGTCGATCTGCTCGCCTTCCACGATGCGGTTGCCCTGGGCGTCGAGGCGGGCGTTCATCGTGGCCTTCTTACCGCTGCGGCAGATTGTCTTGATCTCGACGAGGTTGTCGGCCCAGGCGAGCAGGTAGGTGCTGCCTTCGAAGGGCTCGCCACGAAAGTCGGTGCGGATCCCGTAGCAGAGCACGGGAATCGAGAGCTGGTCGCAGACCATCGTCAGCTGGAGCACCTGCCGCGGCGTGAGAAACTGGGCCTCGTCGATGAGCACGCAGTGCACCGGCTCTGATGCCAGCAGCTGTTGCAGGGCATTGTGGAAGTCGTAGCTGCGGTCGAAGCTGATCGCCTCGGCGGAGATGCCGATCCGCGAGCTGATCTGGCGGCTGCCAGAACGGTGGTCGACCACTGGGGTGTAGAGCAGCGGCCGCATGCCCCGTTCTCGGTAGTTGTGGGCCGACTGCAGGAGCGTGGTGCTCTTTCCCGCGTTCATTGCCGAGTAATAGAAGTAGAGCTGGGCCATGCGATGCCTGCGGATGGGGAAGGTGGCAAGGGGACGGAGCGGGCCGGGGCCGATTCTGGCGAAATCGATGGCCTCGGAGAACCACGCAGAGGTACGATTTTGGGTGGAAGGAGAAATCGAGCGATGCAGCAGCCGACGCGGGCCAGACCAACCATATCCTCCGCCGCAGGGGCCGAGCTTCCCGTGAGCGGCATGCCACAGGCTGCCGCACCGCGGTGCCGGCCGGCAGGTGCTTGTTGGGGCACGGCGGTCGCGCTGCTGATGGCCGTCGTCGGTTCCCGTGCGTGGTCGGCAGAGGTCAGCTTCGACCGTGACGTGCTGCCGGTCCTGTCCGACACCTGCTTTGCCTGCCACGGCCCCGACACCCATGAGGACGTCGGGCTGCGGCTCGACTCGTTTGCAGCCGCGACGGCCGATCTCGGCGGCTACCGGGCGATTGATCCGGAGCATCCCGCGGAGAGTGAGATGCTTGCCCGCATCGATTCTGCCGATGATCCGATGCCGCCAGCAGATTATGAGAAGCAGCTCACCCCTGAGCAGAAGCAGGTGCTGCGGGCCTGGGTGGAGCAGGGGGGCGGCTACGAGCAGCACTGGGCGTATGTGCCGCCGACCCGCGGGCCCTTGGCAGAGGGTGGCAGCGACGGCTCGGCGGTGATTGATCGGGCAGTTGCTCGCCGGCTTGAGGAGCAGGGCTTCGGCTTCGCAGCTGAAACGGATCGCCGCACGCTTGCCCGGCGGGCCGCCCTTACGCTCACTGGCCTGCCGCCGGAGCCTGAACAGCTCGCCGAGTTTCTCGCCGACAGCTCGCCCGAGGCCTATGAGCGGTATCTCGACCTGCTCATGAGCAGCCCCCGCTATGGCGAGCACATGGCCCGGTTCTGGCTCGACGCGGTCCGCTACGGCGACACCCACGGCCTGCACCTCGACAACCGCCGCGGCATCTATCCCTATCGCGACTGGGTGGTGCGGGCCTTCAACGCCAATCTGCCGCTCGACGACTTCATCACCTGGCAGCTCGCAGGCGATCTGCTGCCGGAGCCAACGCTGGAGCAGCAGATCGCCACGGGCTTCGTGCGGCTCAATCCCACCACCAGCGAGGGCGGGGCGATCCCGGACGAGTTTCAGGCGAAAAACAGCTTCGACCGCACGGAGACCCTCGGCACGGTGCTCCTCGGCATGACGCTCACCTGCGCCCGCTGCCACACCCACAAATACGATCCTGTCACGCAGACGGAATACTACGAGCTGCTGGCATTCTTCAACAGCACGGCCGAGCCGCCGATGGACCGCAATGCCTACGCCTTTGGGCCGACGGTGCGGGTGCCGGCGGACCAGGCGGCCTGGCAGGCCTGGCAGCAGCTCGAAGCTGAAACCGGGGAGCAGGTCGCCCATGCCCGCACCCTTGTGGAGGCTGGAGTGGTGAGCCTCACCGGGGAGGATGCGAGCCGATGGAGCGGGCTGAGCGGCCTCGATGTGCTCGCCCTGGCGGCCCGCCCCACGGGGCCGTTTGCGCCTCAGCAGCTAGCCGCTGAGGCCCGCGAACTGCTCGCCCGCCGGGCGGCTGCGGAGGCGGCCTTCACGACAACGCTCGTGGCGTCGGATCTGCCGACGCCGCGGGAGACACGGGTTTTGCATCGCGGCGAGTATGACCAGCCCAAGGGCGACTCGCTCACGCCCGGTGTGCCGGCGGTGCTCGGTGATCTGCCGGAGGAGGCCCCCCGCACGCGGCTCGGCCTGGCCGCCTGGCTGACCTCGGCCGATCAGCCGCTCGTTGCCCGCGTGCTGGCCAACAGCCTCTGGCAGCAGGTGTTTGGGGCGGGCCTCGTGCGAACCCCAGAAGACTTCGGCGTGCAGGGCCGCCGCCCAACCCATCCCGAGCTGCTCGACTGGCTCGCGGTGGAACTCCGCGAGAGCGGCTGGGACATGCAGCACATGCTCAGGATCATGATGACCAGCCGTGCCTTTCGGCAGGCATCCGCCACCAGGCCGGAGCTCGACGATCCCGAGAATCTGCTGGTGGGCCGCGGGCCGCGGTATCGACTGGATGCGGAAGTGCTTCGCGATCTGGGGCTCTGGAGCAGCGGCCTGCTCGATCCCACGATGGGAGGCGAAGGCGTGAAGCCCTATCAGCCGTCGGGGATGTGGACGGCGATGGCCCATCCGGCAAGCAACACCAAACAGTATGTGGCCGACACTGGAGACCGGCTCTACCGCCGCAGCCTCTATGTCTACTGGAAGCGGACGAGCCCGCATCCGATGATGACGCTCTTCGATGCCCCCGACCGGGAGTCGGCCTGCGTGCGACGGTCGCGGACGAGCACGCCGCTGCAGTCGCTTGGGCTCTTCAACGAGACACAGCGGATCGAGATGGCACGGGAGCTTTCCGAGCGGCTGCTGCGGGAGGAGAGCCGCGATGATGAGCGGCTGCATGCGATGTTTACGATGCTCGCCTGCCGGCCACCGAGTGAGCTGGAGAGGCGTGCCTGCGATGCCCTCCTGCGGGAAATGCGGCAACGCTATGCCGATGACACGGCTGCGGCGGAGGGCCTGCTGGCTGTCGGTGAAGCCAGCCGCGACACATCACTGCCAGCGGCTGAAGTCGCCAGCTGGAC
>CALCGM010000203.1 GCA_937900985.1 uncultured Planctomycetaceae bacterium
TGAGCCGGATCACCTTGCCGATTCGCGTCTGATCATCGAGCCGCATCGGGCCATGCAGCAGCTGCAGGTAGAGGGCGTCGCCATCGAGCACCGGCGTGCTCGTCATCCCAAACTGGATGTCGAGCCTGCCGAAGCGGTCGCCAACGTTGAACTTCCAGACCTCCTCGCCGTCGCAGGTGTAGCAGGCGAGCACACCAGTGCCGAAAAACACCCACACATGCTCGCCGTCGGTGGATGGCGACGGGCTCGCCGAGTTGCCCTCACCGCTGCGGGCATCCTGATTGCCGCTGGTGACCGTCTTCTTCCAGCGAATCTCGCCGTTCTCGCGGCCTAGGCAGACGAGCACGAGATCGTCACCTTCGTTGCTCGTGAGAAAGACCGCATCGTCCCAGATGCAGGGCGTGGCCCCCGCACGGCCTGGCAACGGCGTTCGCCAGAGCACGTTTTCGCTCTTCGACCAGTGCTCTGGCAGCGACTGGCCGGCAGCGATTCCATGCCCATCACCGCCCCGCCACTGCGGCCAGCGGGCGGCTTCCGCAGCGACCTGCCGACCCCCAGCCCCACAGATGGTGATGGTGAGCAAACATGCAACGAGCGAGCGTGAACGCGTCATGGACGTGTGCCTTGGAAACTGGAGAGAGGAGAAGGAACAAGAGAGCGGGAGGCGAACGATCGGTGAAAACGGTTTAGCCCAGCAGGGCTTCTTTCATCTGCTCGAGCACAACCTTCAGCCGGGCCGTGTCGCCACCGCCCACTTCAGCCGACACCCAGCCGGTGAAGCCAATGTCTTTGAGTGCGGCCCGCACATTCGCCCAGTCGATGTCGCCCCCGGTGATCTCGACGAAGCCCTTCCACTTGCCCTCGGCATCCGCCTTGGCATTGGAGTAGCCCTTGATGTCGAGCTTCACAATCCGCGGACCGAGCACACGGATCCACTCGGCAACGTCGCCGTAGCGGGCATGGTTGCCCAGGTCGAAGAAGGAGCCCACCCACGGGCTTTGGAAGCTGTCGATGTAGTCGGCCAGCGGCTCCGCTGACTGATCGCGAGGCCCGTCGTCTTCATAGAACATGCCGTTCCAGACGTTCTCAAAGAGAATCCGCTGGCCAAGCGCCGCAGCAAGCGGGATCGCCTTGGAAATCTCCTCACGGGCACGGTCCGGCCCTTCGGGCCCATCACCGTTGACGCCCACCACGATCAAGACACCGCTGCCACCGGCCGCGTGCGACACGCGAAGGCAGTGCTTGAGGTTGGCCACCGCCTCCGCTCGCACGGCCTCGTCGGCACTGGTGAGCGTCTTGCCCCAGTGGGCGTGGTTGATCGCGTTGTGAATAAACACGCCCGTCTGGGCGGCCGCCGCTCGCAGCTGCTCAGGTGTCACCGATGCCGCCCCATCAAAGTCGACGCCATCCATGCCCGCCTCCTTCGCCGAGAGCAGCCGCTCTTCGAGCGATTCCCCCTGCGTCATGCCGTATTTGCATGAAAAGAGCAGCCCCTGCTCCGGATGCGGCGGCAGCGGCATTGCCTGCACGGCAGGCTCCTCGGCAGACGCGACTGACATCAGGCCAGTGGAGGCGACGGCTGCAGAGGCCGACAGCAGATGACGACG
>CALCGM010000204.1 GCA_937900985.1 uncultured Planctomycetaceae bacterium
CCCTGCGACGAGACTTTTGCCGCCTGCCGAGCTTGGACCATCCGCGGGCGGTCTCCCTCCCTGTTCGTTGGTGATGCGGCGGCGGGGTTTTGGTGGTGGATCGCCCTGGGAGGGTCGTGTTGGGGTTTGGCGTGGGCTAGAGTGTGGGCCGTTGTGTCTGATTCTTTATGCCTTTGTGTCGAGAAGTTTGAGATGCCGATGCCCGTTGCTGAGCCTGTGTTGCCGCGGCTGCCGGCCAAGCCCCGGCGGGAGAATGTTCCAGCCGATCAGGTGCTTTGCGAGCACTGCTCGGCCAAGTGCTGCCGCTACTTCGCGCTGCCGACCGACGCGCCCGAGACGATCGAGGAGTTTGAGTTTCTGCGGTGGTTTCTGCTGCATGAGCATGCCACGGTCTTTGTCGAAGCCGGCTCCTGGTATGTCTGTGTGCACACCGTCTGCAAGCATCTCCAAGACGACAACCGCTGCGGCATCTATGAGACTCGGCCGTTGATCTGCCGTGAGTACACGACCGACAACTGCGAGTATGAAGACGACTGGGTGTATGACCAGTATTTCGAGACGCCCGAGCAGGTCGAGGAATACATGGAGGCGATGCTTGGGCCGTGTGGCTCGAAGATCGGTGATGGACGCAAGCGGAAGAACCGGCACCGCTCGATTCGCAGCCCCAAGCCAAATCCGCTGCAGATCCTCTCGTAACAGTTTCGTCACCTCAGGCTCGCCCCGCCCCGCCCTATGATCACCCCCCGCACGCTCAAAGGCTTTCGCGACCATCTGCCCGCCCAGGCCCTCGCCCGGGAATGGGTGCTCGATGTGGCTCGTCGCGTGTACCGTTCCTACGGCTTCGCTCCGATCGACACGCCGGCGCTTGAGTATCTGGAGATCCTCACCGGCAAAGGCAGCGATGAGACCGACAAGCAGCTCTACCGCTTCACCGATCATGGCAATCGCGACGTTGGGATGCGGTTTGACCTGACGGTGCCGTTCGCCCGGTTTGCCGCGCAGCATGTCGGCTCGCTCGGCCTGCCCTTCAAGCGGTACCACATGGCGACGGTGTGGCGTGGTGAAAACACGCAGCGGGGCCGCTACCGCGAGTTCATGCAGTGCGACTTCGACACCATCGGCACCACAAGCCCGGTGTCGGACCTGGAAACAGTCCTTGTGGTGCACGACCTGCTCGTCGCGATCGGCATCGACCGCTTTACGATCCGGCTCAACGACCGCCGCACGCTCACCGGAATCCTCGAGCAGGCGGGGCTCGCCGAAAAGCAGACGGATGTCTTGCGGGCTCTCGACAAGCTCGGCAAGGCCTCCTCCGAGGCCGTCGGCAAGGAGCTGGCCGGCCACGGTGTCGCCCCCGAGGCGATTGAGCGGCTGCTGGCGATGGCCTCGCTGGCGGGGCCGCCGCAGGAGGTGCTCAAAGAGCTCGAAACGCTCGTCGGTGAATCTGAAATCGGCAAGGCTGGGCTGGCGGGCTTGGCGAAGATCGTCGACGGAGTGGCCTCGGCGGGCGTGCCTGAGGGCCGCGTGGTCCTCGATCCATCGATCGCCCGCGGCCTCGACTACTACACCGGCCTCGTGCTGGAGAGCTTCCTCGACGAGCTGCCAAGCCTGGGGAGCATCTGCTCAGGCGGCCGCTACGACAACCTGGCAGGCCTCTACACCAAGCAGCCGCTTCCTGGCGTCGGCGCCTCGCTCGGGCTCGATCGACTGATCGCAGGCCTTGAAGAGCTTGGCCGCCTGCCGACTGCCGAGACACCGGCCGAAGTCTTTCTCGTGTTCTTTGCCGACGAGCATCTTGGCGACTACCTGCGGATTGCCTCGGCCCTGCGGTCGCGTGGTGTGGCGGTCGAGTTTTATCCCGAGGCCAAGAAACTGGGTGTGCAGCTGAAGCTTGCGGCCAAGCGAGGTCACCCGGTGGCATTGATCCTCGGCTCCGATGAGTTTGCGGCTGGCAAGGCTCAGCTGAAACGGATGGCCTCGGGGGAGAGCGAGGAGCTCACCTGGGGAGGCGATGCCAGCGTGCTGGCTGAGGCGGTCGCTGCCGCGGTGGCTTTGGTGCGGTCACGCACCTGATCTGAGCCCGTGTGCGCCGCCGCAGGAGCAGGAGGCCAGGCATGCCTATGAGCGAGCGCCGGCTGCCAGCCGGCGCTCGATGGCGACGATTTCCTGGGCGATCTGTTCGCAGCTCGCGGGCCGGTCGGCCTTCTCGCGGGCCATCATCCGCATCACCA
>CALCGM010000205.1 GCA_937900985.1 uncultured Planctomycetaceae bacterium
ACCGTGGCGGCCGAAGAGGCGGTGGCGCGGAGCGAGGTGGTGCAGGCCCTCGACCTGCTCGCCGAGGCCACCGATCTGCTGTTTCGGGCTGTGGCCTGCGGGGCAGCGGTCGACCCTTGGAACATTCTCGGGCTGGGTGGCCAGTTTCCGCTGCACGACCCAGGCGGCGAGAGTCTGCCCGATCCTCGCGTGGAAGACCTGGTGTCGATGACGGCGGCGGTCCTGGAAGGCACGGCGGCAGCCTGGCGGACGGCGGCGCTGGCTGGAAAGGCTGATCTTGCCGCCCGTGCTGAGGGGGCCCTTGATCGGCTGGCTGGCTGGTGGGACCGCCACGCCACCACCACCGTCTCTGGCGTGTCGCACCTCTCGGGGCGCGAGGTGCTCGATTCAACGCGGGACGTGATTCGTGCCCTTGAGCAGCGGCGGGCGGCTGGCCCGGAGGCTCCATCGCCCGGCTTTTGGCGAAAGGCCGTGGCCGAGTTTTCATCCACCCGCAGCCATGCCGAGGCGGCAACAGCCCTGATTCGCGAGGGCGACCTCGATGCGGCGATGGGCCTGATCGTGCACTGGGCATCGCTTCTGGAAGGGGATCTCCTGGCCCGCAGCGGTGACGAGTGGCTGCATGCAGCCGAGGCGTGGCTGGCGGCAGCGATCGAAGATCCCTCGCCGCCGTCGCGAAACCGGCAGCGGCGGTTTCTTGAACTGGTGGAAGCCAATACCTCTGGCATCGCCGATTTTGTCGACCTTTCGGTGGGGGATCGTGGCGGAGCTGGCGGGTCGGGAGGCCGCCGGTCTGACGACGACGACGACGGCGACGTCGATGAGAGCGTTGCCGCGGCCTACGAGACGATGGTCTGGCGGGATTCTGCCGACGACGGTGTCGAAGGTGGCATGCTGGAGGCGGGCTCCGGCGGCAACGATGAGATCGGGCCCCTGGAGGAGATCGAAGAGGCAGCCGAGTTTCTCGCCGGTGTGGCCAGGCTTGTCCGCACGGTGGTGGTTGGCTGGTGCCACCAGACGGCCAACGACTCGGTCGCGATTCCTCCGGCCGAACGCGACTCCGTTGCTGGCTGGCGGCATGTTTTGCGGCGGATCCGCAACTCGATGGTGCGAGCGGCGGCCTCGATCAGCGAGCGGACGGGCAATGGCGGGCCGATGCTCTCCGCTGGCGACGAAGATCGGCTGCGGCTGGCGGCCGACGCGGCTGCTGAGCGGCTGCTGGAATCGGCGGTGCAGCTCTCCGAAACCCTCTGGATGCTGGCGGCCCACCGGGCGATCGCCGACGGTCGCACGGAGGTGTCGCGATCGGGAAGGGGCGCGGTCGGCGTGCTGTTTGCCGTGATGCTCACCGGTGATGCCGAGGCGACGAGGGCGGCGCTTGAGCATGTGCTGCAGCAGCTGCTGGGGCGGCGGGTGCTCTACGTGCCGTTGTCGCGGGGCGGCCGGCCGGACAAGATCGTGGCCGCGCGACGACGGGAGCGGCTGCTGGAGAGGCTGGCCTCGAGCCTGCCGCGGCTGGGCCTGGTGCCGGAGACCATTCAGATTGTGCGGCTCGCAAAGTCGCTGGAGCGGCACCGTCCCCCAGGGGCCGCGAGCGTCAGTGAGTTTGATCGGGTGTTTGAGGCGGCTACGACGTCGCTGGTGGAGCGGATCTGCGAATCGGCAGGCGGCGGTGCCGGATCGGCTGACGACCGCAACCAGCGGATTCTCGAAGGCGTGTCGCAGCTGGTGCCACGGCTGCTCGAAACCTGGATGACCCATGCCCGGCAGCTGCGGCTGTCGGTGCTCGAGCGGATGCGAGACGACAAGGTCTACGCGATCATCCGCGACTTCGTGGAGCGGTATGGCGGCGGGCTGTTTACGCAGCACCTGATGGCCCCCACCTCGCTGCGGGGCATCCTCCGCCGGGGTGTGCGGCCTTGGCTCGAGGGGCTGCTGGAGAAGGCGGCGTATGACCCTGACTTCGAGCAGCCGCCGCTGCTCACCGCGATCGCCTCCGGTGAGGTGCCGCTGCGGCATGCCGCGGCCCGTGTGCGGCTGGTGCTCGAAAGCATCGCGGAAAACCATGCGGAGTATCGCGACTGGAACTCCACCACCTCGCAGTCGGATCGTGGTGAGTATCTCCATATCCTGCTCGACTTCCTCCGCATCAAGGCGGAGTATGACCGCATCAGCTGGACGCTGCGGCCGGTGGGTATGGCCCACCGCGTGCTCGCCCGCCGCGGCGAGACAGACGCAGCCGCCGCCTGGCGGAGCCGCATGCGGGAAGAAACCGCTGCCACGTCGGAGGGCCTCACGCGACGGCTCGCCGAGATCGAATCCACCTGGGGGCTGCGGCTGGCGAGTGTGGCCGACTGTGTGCAACGACCGTTCACCGCGGTGCTCGAGCAGGACGAGCTGGAGTCGCTCGTGGAACCGGCGGTGCGGGAGCTGCGGGACGGCGGGCCAGCCCCAGCAGCCGATGCCCTCGAGCAACGGGCGGAGGGTTTTCTCGGGCTGGCAGCCGGGTCGGGGGTGGAAGTACCGGAATGGCTCGAGCAGCTCGGGCGGTGTGTCGACGCCGCGATCGAGCATCGGGTGGAGGTGTCACCCGTCGGCCGCCTCCCCGACGCCATCGCCTGGCAGCCGATCGAGTGGCATGCCTTGCAGGAGATGCTCGCCCCTGAAGGCGGGGGCGACTGAGGCGATGATCCCCCCGAGCCATGGCGTGTGTGATGTCCCGTCCTGACGCTCTTCCCGACGGTCGTTCTTCGGCCCAGGGGTCGGTGACGCAGCCGACGCCGCGGCTCTCGGTCTGGCTGGCTGGCCGGATCGACTTCGAGGCCTATCTCACGCTGGCCGAACGGCTGGCTTGGGAGGCGTCGGAGCCGGAGGGCCGCGGACCGACGCTGCTGCTCTGTGAGCATGCTGATGTGATCACGATGGGCAGGCTCGCCTCGCGACGGGATGTGCAGCTCACCGATGAGGAGCTCGCGCAGCTGGGCATCCGGCTGCGGTTTGTGGGGCGGGGCGGCGGGGCAGTGCCGCACACCGAGGGGCAGGTGGCTGCCTATCTCTTTGCTCGGCTGACTGATCTCGGGCTCGGTGAGCACGATGTGGCGGCCTATATCGACCGCTTTGAAGCAGGCCTGGCGGCTGCCGTGCGGGGGATGAAGTGCCGGGCCAGCCGGAGGGCTGGGGTGGCGGGCGTGTTTGGCGGCAGCGGGCAGCTGGCAGCCCTGGGGATTGCCGTCCGCCGCGGGGTCGTGCTGCACGGTGGGTATGTCAATGTCGCCACGCCGGCCGCGGTCTACCGAAAGGTGCAGACCACCGCAGCGGGTGGGATGGGATCGGTCGAGGCCGACCGCCGACGCCGCGCCGCGGCCACCGAAGCCCGCTCGCTGATCGTGCAGCAGCTCGCGGCGGCCTTCAATGCCGAGGTGGTCAGCCTACAATCAGGTATTCCCGGCGAGTTCGCCGGCGGTCGCCCCCATTCCCCGCACACCGCGAGACGTCATGTCGGCTGAGCCGCTCTCCTCCCTCCCGATTCTCTCGCTCGACACAGCCTCGGAAGGAGGTGGCTGCAGCAGCCCACCCCTGCCGGCCACGCGGCGGCTGCCCCCCTGGCTGCGGCGAAACCTCGAGCCGGGCGGGGGCCTCGGCGAGACCGCTCGGCTGGTCGAGGAGCTCGGCCTGGAGACGGTCTGCTCGTCGGCGAAGTGCCCCAACCGTCTGGAGTGCTGGTCGGCGCGGACGGCCACCTTCATGATTCTCGGCAACGTCTGCACGCGGCCCTGCGGCTTCTGCTCCGTGCCCAAGGGCAAGACCGAAGAGCTGGAAGCCGATGAGCCCGAGCGGGTCGCCGAGGCGGCCAAGCGGCTGGGGCTGGCCCATGTCGTGATCACCAGCGTCACCCGTGACGATCTTGCTGACGGTGGTGCCGAACACTTCGCCCGCACGATTGCCGCGGTCCGTGATGCGAGCGGCGCCGTGGTGGAGGTGCTCGTGCCCGACTTCCTCGAGAAGCCAGGAGCGATGGAGACCGTGATGGCCGCCAGGCCCGATGTGTTCAACCACAACACGGAGACCGTGCCACGTCTGTATCGCGAGGTGCGGGGTCGCAAGAGCCGCTATCCCTGGACGCTGCAGCTCTTGGCCGATGCCAAGCGGCTGATGCCTGAGGTGAAAACCAAGAGTGGGCTGATGCTGGGCCTCGGCGAGACCCGCGACGAGCTGCTTGAGGTCTTTGCCGACCTGCTGGCCCACCAGGTCGACTTCCTCACGCTCGGCCAGTATCTCCAGCCCACGCTCGACTCGCTGCCGGTCGACCGCTACGTGCCGCCAGAGGAGTTTGACGAGCTCGGCAGCCTCGCCCGCTCGATGGGCTTTGCCAATGTCGCCTCGGGCCCGCTCGTCCGCTCGAGCTACCACGCTCGCGAGATGCACGAAGGGGCGTAGGCCTGTGGCCTTGCCCTACTCGCCGTCTTCGAGGCCGTGCTCGGTGAGCTTCTTGCGGAGGGTGTTGCGGTTGATGCCCAGGCGGGCAGCGGCCTTGAGCTGCACGCCTCCACAGGCCGCCAGCATCTGAGAAATCAGCTCTCGCTCGACGCGGCTGACCACCCGCTCGAAGAGGTTGGCGTCGTCTTCGGCGGCGGTGGTCATGCCCTGTTCGACGAGTTCGCGAGCGAGGCTGTCGAGGTCGCCGCCGCGGCCGGGCACAGCCGGCCCGACCGTTTCTCCGCGGATCGTGGGGGGCAGCAGGGCGAGGTCGATCTCATCGCCGGTTGCCAGCACGACGCACCGCTCGATCACGTTTTGCAGCTCGCGGACGTTGCCCGGCCAGTGATACTTCACCAGGGCCTCGAGGGCATCCTTGTGGATGTGCGTCACAAAGCGGTCGTTCTCCTCGTTGTAGATCTCGAGGAAGTGGCTCACCAGCTGAGGGATGTCTTCGCGGCGGGCCCGCAGCGGCGGCAGGTAGACCGGCACCACGTTGAGACGGTAGTAGAGATCTTCACGGAACCGCTCGCAGGCAACCTCGTCGAGCAGCTCGCGGTTGCTCGCGGCGATCACGCGGGTGTCGACGCGGATCGTCTCGGTGTCGCCCACCCGTTCAAACTCCCGCTCCTGGAGCACCCGCAGGAGTTTGACCTGCAGCTGGGGCGAGGTGGAGTTGATCTCGTCGAGAAAGATCGTGCCGGTGTGGGCGGCTTCGAAGCGTCCTGCCCGGTTGGCCACGGCGCCGGTAAACGAGCCGCGGACATGGCCGAAGAGCTCGCTCTCCAGCAGGCTCTCTGAGAGCGCCCCGCAGTTGACTCGCACAAATGGGCCGCTGCCCCGAGGCGAGAGCTCGTGAATCGCGCGGGCGATCACTTCCTTGCCCGTGCCCGTCTCGCCGGTGAGCAGCACCGAGGCATTCGACGCCGCCACCTGCCGCGTGATCGCGTAGACCTGCTGCATCGCCTGCCCCGTGCCGATGATGCCCTTGATCGGCGGCGTTGCAGCGGCGTCGTCGGAGGAGTTGCGGAGCATCAGGCGTTGGTGACGGTCGGCGGAAAAACCGCCGGCTGCCGGTGGAGCAGGGTGGATGTGTCAGCGACGCTGGGGGGCAGCCGAGCTGCCCTCCGCATCATCAGCTGCGGCGGCGACGATCGGGTCGATCGACGCAAGCACC
>CALCGM010000206.1 GCA_937900985.1 uncultured Planctomycetaceae bacterium
CTCGCTCAGTGAGAGGGAGAGAGAGTTAGGGCGCGGGAATCTGTTCGATGGGGGGTGGCAGGGGCTGGCCTTGTTCGTCTTCTTCAGGAAGCACGAAGCCGCCGGGGTCGTTGGGCGTTGGTGGGAAGGAGGGGAGCTGCAGCAGGTTGGCGATTTCGACGGCGGCCCTCCAGCGGTCTTCCTGGGCCTGCACATACTCCAGCTCGGTCTGGTTGAGGATCCGCTGGGCCTCGAGCAGATTCAGGAAGGTGATCTCGCCTTGGCTGTAGAGCAGCTGGGTGACCGACACCGTTTCGCGGGCTTTGGGAAGAATGTACTCCTCAAACCAGCGGGTCTGCCGCTGCGCGGTGCGGTAGATCGCGACCGTGTTGGCTGTCGTTTCCGCGAGGGTCAGTTCGATGTCTCGCAGGTCGGCCCGGGCCGTGGCGATTTCGGCGCGGGTGGTGCGGATATTGCCCTGGTTGCGGTTGAAGAGCGGAACCTCCACCATCAGCTCCACGAGGCCCTGATCATCAGGGGGCAGGTCGACCTGTCGCTGGTAGCCACCGAGGAGCGTGATGTTGGGAATCGGCTGCACGACTGCCCGCTCGGTCGCCCACTGGGCCCGAGCGACTTCCGCTGCGGCTGCCCGCGGCAGTGAGTTGTTGCGGACCACCGCTTCCTGAAGGGCTTTCAGCTCGAAGTCGGGCAGCGGCATGAAGAGATCGGCGTCGACCTGGTCGATGTCGGCCCTCGGCAGACCGATCGAGGCGGCCAGCCGACGGCGGCCGGCATCGACGTAGACAGACGCATTGCGGTAGCGAACCTCGGCCCGATCGCGTTCGATGCTCCAGAACAGCACGTCGGCACGCGACTCCTCCCCGGCTCTGGCCAGTTCCTGGCCGATGCGATACGACCGTGAGGCGATGTCGAGCAGGAGTTTGAAGATCTCCAGCCGCCGCTGGGCCACAAGCAGCGTGTAGAAGTCGTCGCGGACGCCGGTGAGCACATCGAAGCGGGCCCGGATCAGCTCATACTCGGCCTTCTGCACACCCCGCAGGGCAGCCTGCTGGGCAAGCCGCAGCTTGCCGGCGGTCACCAGCTCCTGGGTGGCAAAGCCATACCACTGGCTGTCGGCGCCGGAGATCTGAGGAGAGCCACCCGAGAGCACCGGGTTGGGATAGAGCCGGGCCTGCACTGCCTGGCCGCGAGCCTGCTCGACGGCGGCCATGGCCGACCGGAGCTGGGGATGGCTCCGCAACGCGATGCCCTCAAACTCAGAAAGCGTGGTTGGCGTTGCTGTCGGGATGGCCGTCGGTGGCACGGCGGCCGCGTCGAGGGTCATCGGGGCTGAGGGCGGTCCCTCAGGGCTGGCCGCAGGTGTGAGCAGCTGCTGCCCGCAGGCGAGCGAGCTCCAAGCGAGCATCCCCGTGAGGCTCCACGCCCACAGCCAAGGACAGCGGCCGATTCGGTGGGGAGTGCTCATCGTTTCTCATCGAAGGTCTGCTGGAGGCCGCAAAGAGCGGTCGACGACTGCGGGATGCTCCTTGCTCGCCAACTCCTCTTCATCGGAAAACTCGCTGCGACCGGTTGAGTCTTCGCCAGCCGGCCTTGCGGTTTTTTCAGACAACCCTTCTGCTAGCAGGCTGCGGCGGGTGGAACGACGCCGTCTGACGTGGGTGTGCTGCCCGTCGGCGTTGCCGGCGAGCGGGCTTGCCCTTTTTGTTCACCTTCTCCAACTCTCCCGGAGGCCAGGGATGGCGGTGCTCGCAGCGGAGCACATCAGCAAGACGTTTGGCTCGGAGATTGCTTCGGCAGTCGGCGTCCAGGCGGTCCGCGATGTGGCGTTCACCGTCGAACAGGGAACCTTCCTGGCAATTACAGGTGCTTCCGGTTCGGGCAAAAGCACCGTGCTGCACATGCTCGGCGGCATCACGCGGCCGACGGAGGGCCGGGTCGTGCTCGAGGGCGTCGATCTTGCGGGGCTCGACGACGAGCAGCTGGCCCTGCTGCGGCGGCGTCGGATTGGCTTTGTGTTTCAGCGCTACAACCTGCTGCCGGAGCTCTCGCTGGCCGAAAACGTGGCGCTTCCCCTAGAGCTCGACGGAACGTCGCGGTCGGCATGCCGCGATGCTGCCGTTGCCGCCCTGGAGCAGGTCGGGATGAGCCACCGGGCCGATCACCGGCCCGACAGCGTCTCCGGCGGTGAGCAGCAGCGAGCGGCGATCGCCCGCGCCCTGGTGACCAGGCCCGCGATCCTGCTGGCCGATGAGCCGACCGGAGCTCTCGACACCGCCAACTCAGAAAACGTGATTCAGCTGCTGCAAAAGCTCGTGCTCGACGACAACCAGACCGTGGTTCTGGTCACACACGACTCGTCGGTGGCGGATGCCGCGACCCGGGTGATTCGCATGCGGGACGGCCGCATCGAGAGCGACACCCCTCGGCCCCACGCAGCCGAGGTGGCTCGCTCATGAGGCTTGGGCACTTGCTTGTGCGGCAGTGGGC